>JBFJZC010000268.1:0-4178 GCA_041622295.1 Porticoccaceae bacterium | reverse complement strand
AGGAATATGCCGGTATAAAAGACCGTGTTCCGGAGCTGTTGCACAGCGCCATCGTGTTGCCAGCAATTGCTGCTGCCATTGCCAGTATTGATAAGAATGAAGGCACGCTCTGGGCCGGAAGGCTAAAGGACCTACTTGGGGCAAAACAAATTAGTCGTGATGATCCCCTTGATGCTGCGCAGCAAATACTTGGTAATCCGTTAACACGAACATTTAATCGGGTTAATGCCAAACTTGATGGGACGGGGGCATAGCGTGGCTACCCAGCAGATTTTCACCTCATCCACCTGTGCAAATTTACGCGGCGCGCTAACTAACGAAGCTATCCTTGCCAGTTACTGCAACGGCGAAAGTTACCCAGTGCCCGATGCGCCGCCGTTAACAACCACGATCAGTATTCCAGAGCAGCCGCCAGTCTTAACTGTGGGTAATCAACGTACGGCCAATGATGCTGACAATGCAATTAAGGTTTACGAGTATCTTGGTCCATTGACCCGGACACAGGCCGCGGATACTCGACTGTGGGTCACGCTGACACACACAACCTTCTGGCATTACTGCCAGAAACGTTGGCCCGTGGGAGAGCAGTCAACAAACTTTGTACGGGAACACTGGTTTGAAAGACCGGGCGGTGGACTCGGTGCCCTGCGTCGTAACGCTATATCGCGCCTTTGGTGGGCCGCGCATTTGACCTTGGCTCCCTGGGAGAGCGATAGCGAGCTAGACATCTTTCAGAATAGTGATCGAGCGGTTTATACGCGTATTCTCCTCTCGCAACAGCAGAATTTTCAGGATGTTCTTGAGAGAAGCTACGGCAGCAATTTGCGCCTGAGAATTTGTCTGTTAGAGGCGCTGAGGGTTTATCAACCCCAGGTAACAAACCGCGACGGCTTGATCCGGGAGGTATCCAGGAAGCTAAACTTGGTAATTAAACATCGCCAGCTCGATGCGATGGATGTTGGAGAATTAAAAGAAATAACTGATGAGCTTGTGAGGCAATCGGCTGGCCAGCTGGCCAGCTAAACAACTACCACTACTGTGAGTCTGCGGGAGGGGAGGATTGTTCTGTATTTGGGACGATTTTTTCGTATCTCTCTATTCGTGAGGCTTGTCGATCCCACAAAGCCATCTGGGTAGGTATGGCTTGCCCAATGGCGCTACGCACCACCAGAGGATATTCGTACGCGCCCTTGTGCGTTCGCAATTCCTGTAACACAAGGTAAAAATCGGCTGCCTTAACCAGGGCGTGGAGGAAAGGCGTTTTCCCCTTTTGCATAATTTCGTCGTCCGGACTTCGAAAGCCCGCGCCCTGACTCCCTTCAGTAGCAAAAACATTATCGTTAATGACCGAAAAATTAGTAAAGGTACTTACCACCGTAAGCGGGTATCTGCCAAGGATGTTGTAGAGCATTGCCCAGACTATATCGTTCTCCTGCAACCTGGGGTATTGCAGCAGCACATTGTGCAAGCCATCTATCATCACGCCGGTATAAGGTTCGCCAGACAGGTTAGCCTGATCAAGTTTCGTGACCAGTTTATTTAAAAAATCCTGTGGGCCAATAAACCCGGGGTAGAGCACATAGTAATCAAGTAGCGCGTCTGGGAGGCCCTCATATTTGCTCTTTAACTGAGGGGCTATTCCGGGCTTTTCCCTAGGGATGCCGTCGATAAGCTCTTTGTAATAACTGGCCGGATAAAGGAACGACACCACGAGGATTTTTTGTCTGTGTCTTATGCTGGAAAAATTCAGTTGCTGAATGTCGTCGAGCTTCAGATGCTTGTCTACGGGTGGTGTAAGCAGTAGTCTGAGCGCGAGCCCGGCCTTACCACTGCTGCCATAGCCATGAAGCAGAATATTGCTGCCCTTATAAATTTCCAGGAATGCACCATTTTTGTTTTGCTGAAGATCAAAGCTATTTTTAGCTTCAGCAAAATTGAGCGCGTGGATAAACTTTGTTTTATCCGGTAGCCGTTGCCGTAGATTGCTACGCCGGTCGATCAGTGAGTCCATATTTGGGACAATGCGAAAACCCTTGCCAGCTGACATATGAAAGACATGCGCACCCTGGCGGGCCAGCTGGTGGCGCGATTTCATTAAGGTAAAAACTCGCGAAGGCCGACCGTTAATGTCGTCTAAACCCTCGTGCTTTAAATCGACGACAACATCAGCGAAATAGTCGAGTCTGTATTTATCGAGTAGATCATGGGCGGTCACCAGTATAGTCAGAATGTTTGCCTTTCTGCAGTCTGCGATAATCTGTTCCAGAAACTTCTCTGGGCCGGGGCCATCTTTTTCATTTGAGTTTTTTAGGACGGTAAGATTGTCTACTACAATAATGCCGGGGCAGGTGCCTGCTTTCTGATAGCCAGGCAGTGCTGCCGTTATACTTTGAAGTACACCACCCATCTGTCGCTCAAACTCCGGGTAATCCATATCAAAACCGGAGATATGTACGGGGTTAAAAAGATCCTGGTTCTCTCGCGTGATACACAGGGAATTTTCGTAACTGGGGCGTAGCGCCTGCAGCTTATTGCGAATATCACTTTTGGTTTCTTCCAGCGAAATATAATAGGTCGGTGTGCCAAAGGGTTTGAACGCGTTGGCCAGCGCCAGTGAAAACGACGTTTTACCCGCGCCAGGTTCACCGCCCACCACCATAACAAGCCCGCCGCTGGTTGAGGGTCGTAGGCCCCCATTAAATATCACGTCAGCCCCTTTTATTGGCAGTGGGTAGCCAAATAACTGGTTAGCAATCTCTGCGGTAGGGGGTGGATTATCTTTATTGTAACGGGGCGAAAGTAAAAAAAGCGCATTTTTGAGCAGTGTTGCTGCCATTTCGGGTGTTTCGGTCACTCGGTCACGGCCAGGCAAAAACTTTTTTAAATCCAGGCCCTTAGAAAACCATAATAATGAAATGCCCCGAGTAGCGAGGAAGCTACCCACAAAGGTATGTGTTAACAGGTTTGTCGAGTGACCAGTCTTTGAGGCGGCTGATTTGCCTGGCCACCTCATCCCAATTTGCTGGTAGTTGTTGAAGCTCTCTATACTTTCTCGCAACTGCTGTTCAGATAACAGCGCTGCAGATCGCGGCTTAGCTTCCTCGGTGCCGATTACCGGCCAGACCCCCAGTATCTCGCTTAACCAGTTTCTACAGGCCGTCAGGGCGTAAGCAGCCGTGGTGGAGTGGCTGGGGTCAATGAGAAAGTTGTAAATAAGATACAGCGGCGAGGGTATCGCAATGGCATTTTTTGAGCCCGATTCAGCGGCGACCAGACAGGCATTAATGGTTAGCTGGGCCAGGCGAGGATATCGCTTATTCCGCTCCCAGTCTGCCACGCTGGATAGACCTTCTCTTAGGTATTGGTCAGTAGTTGAGTTGAAAGGCAAAAAAGGGTTTGTATAGGGAGGGTCGAGCAGTATGTCCCGGCCATCGACCGTTTCTTTTTTAATGTTTTTCTGTTTGAAATTCCGAGTGCTATAAAGAGCGAGTATCTCTGGCGAGTTGGCGGCAAGTCTAAGCTCCCCACCATTTTCGGCCATATCGTCCAGGCAGAGCTTCAGTACTTCGCAGACTTCGCACCACAGTAGGGGGATCAGGTCTTCCCATTGTTTTATGGCAGGTCGATGAGCTAATTGATGCTTTTTCATAGCATCAAATTAAGCCGGTTCAGGTTCATGGTTGGCCTCGCTCTCTTCACTTTGCGTACGGAATTTGATGTCCGTCATTATTTGGTTGCAAATTGAAGTGAATGGTTTGGTTTTCTTTTCGTCACTGAATGATGGGCGTGGCGGATCGATACCTGTAATTCGTTTGTAGATTTCAGCCAGGGCAGCGTCACTCTTTTCGTTCTTCCTGGATTTACTGATATCTATTAGTTTGGGTAATATCTTCTGTAAAAACCCAAGGTTCAATTCTTTATATTGCTCGATTGTGAGGGACAGTGAAATTAATTGACTGGTCGAAATTTTCTTTTCCCGGAAATACTCAAGTAACTTACTCTCTATTTTGTCGGGGTTTTTATAATTGGCCATAATAAAATAATTGAGCCAGGAGTCGGGCTTTGTCGATGAAAAGTAGTTTTCTTCGGCGTCAATCTCTATCGGTTTAAAACGCCCCCCAATATTAACGAAAGCCATGAGCAGGAAGTGTCTTGAATGACTATCTTCTCTACTGGCT
>JBFJZC010000267.1:0-4245 GCA_041622295.1 Porticoccaceae bacterium | reverse complement strand
CCCTCTGGCGTTGCGATGTTGCCGGGCTGAGCCGGGATATAGCGCTCAAGAAAGTCGCTGAAGCGCCGCTCCCCGATAAAGCAAATACCGGTACTGTCTTTTTTGTCATGGGTAATGAGGTTATGTTGCTGGGCCAGTTCACGCACGTCTGATTTATCCATATTACCGATGGGAAACAGGGTGTTGGCAAGCGCCTGCTCCGATACAGCATACAGAAAATAGCTCTGATCCTTGTTGCCGTCAGTCCCTCGCAATAATGAAGTGCCGCCGTTACTGCGAGTTCTGGCGTAGTGGCCAGTGGCAATGCCATTGGCGCCGAGCAGCTCGGCGTATTCAAGGAAGACCTTAAATTTGATTTCCCGGTTGCAGAGGATATCAGGGTTCGGGGTACGGCCGACGCGATACTCAGCAAGGAAATACTCGAATACCTCATCCCAGTATTCTGCCGCAAAATTAGCTGTGTGCAGAGCAATGCCTAATTTACCGCAGACCTGACTCGCGTCTTCCAGATCGGCTTTTGCCGTGCAGTATTCGCTACCATCGTCCTCATCCCAGTTTTTCATGAACAGGCCTTCGACCTGATAGCCCTGTTCCAGAAGTAACAGGGCGCTCACCGATGAGTCGACACCGCCGGACATGCCGACAATAACTTTGGTGTCAGCGGGAATCAGGCTGGTAATGGCAAGCTGGTTTTTAACAGACATAAGCAAGGCTACTTCATGCAGCGGCGGATTCTAACGATAATCACGGATAAACTCTAATGGATAACGAATTCCAGCCCAATAGTCTTCGATCGCCTGGATCACCATTGGACTGCGTACTCGATTGCCAGATAAGGCAATTTCGTCTTTGGATAGCCACAGCACATCAATAATATCAGTATCCAGCAGAGCTGTTGACTGACGTTCCAGGGCGTCACAAAGAATACCAAATCGGTAGTACGTAATGCCGTTCTCCGGGGACTTAAAAACACTAAACCCGAGTAGCGCCTGCGGCTCGACGAGCCAGCCGGTTTCTTCCAGGGTTTCACGCTTCACGGCATCCAGGGGTGATTCCCCGGGTTCAACATGCCCGGCAGGTTGATTGATCACGATAGTGTCGCCATCCCGTTCGCGAACCAGCAAAAACTTACTGCCGTTGCAGACCACAGCTGCCACAGTGAGGTGAATTTTGTCAGGCATAATTGATTCCCCAGCTTAGTTGCAATCCCGCCGCGGTTTCGCTGGGCGACCAGGGCTTTTTGAGCGACGCAAGTTAGTGGTGCGACCACTGTTCTTTGCCGCTTGCTGGACGGGCAGATGGATCGACAGGGTTTTGTACTCGCCAGGTTGCAGACCGGTCAGGGACCAGTCGCCGATCTGTTGGCGGACAAGGCGCAGGACAGGGAAGCCCGTTGCGGCCAGCATACGACGAACTTGCCTGTTTCGGCCCTCTTTGATGGTTACTTCCAGCCAGCTGGTAGGGATGTTCTGGCGTTCCCTGACGGGTGGATTTCTCGGCCACAGCGCAGGCTCGGGAATAACTTTTACCAGGGCAGGTCGAGTCAAGCCGTCATTAAGTTCCAGGCCACGACTTAGCAAAGCGAGCGCCGCAACAGAGATTTCACCCTCCACCTGAACCAGGTAAGTCTTTGGCATTTTGAAACGTGGCTCGGCAATTTGGGCCTGCAGGCGGCCCTCGTCGGTAAGTAGCAACAAGCCTTCAGAGTCACGATCGAGACGGCCGGCGGGATAGACGTGCCTGATATCAAGATAATCGGCCAGGCATTTGGTGCCTGGTTGGGCCGTAAATTGACATAGCACATCAAAGGGTTTGTTAAATAGTATGAGTCTTGCCAATGGATGCCCCGAAATGTAATTTAACTACAAGCTATCAGGGTCGTGTGTTAAAATTCGCCCTGTTTTGATGGCGCAACTGAACATTCTAATGGAGGCTCCGCAATGGGTTATCAACATATCCAGGTACCAGCGAACGGCGAGAAAATAACAGTTAACAGCGACTACTCTCTGAACGTCCCGGATTGTCCCATTATCCCCTACATCGAAGGCGATGGCACGGGCGTCGATATCACGCCCGTCATGCTAAAAGTTACTAATGCCGCGATAGAGAAAGCTTATGGCGGCAAAAGATCTATCGCCTGGATGGAAGTTTACTGCGGCGAAAAGTCGGCTGAACTTTATGACGGGGACTGGTTTCCCGCCGAAACGCTGGAGGCCCTGAAAGCATACAGTGTGTCCATTAAAGGTCCCTTGACCACCCCGGTGGGCGGCGGTTTTCGCTCATTAAACGTTGCCTTGCGCCAGGAACTGGATCTTTACGTTTGTCAGCGCCCTGTACGCTGGTTTACCGGTGTGCCCTCGCCAGTCAAGGAGCCGGGCAATGTAGACATGTGTATTTTCCGCGAAAATTCTGAAGATATTTACGCCGGCATTGAATGGCAGGCTGGATCTCCAGAGGCAGATAAGGTTATCAAGTTTCTGCGTGAGGAAATGGGTGTTACCAAAATTCGCTTTCCGGAAAATTGTGGCATTGGCGTCAAACCAGTCTCTGAAGCAGGCACCAAGCGTCTCGTACGCAGGGCCATTCAGTATGCCATTGCCCAGGGTAAACCATCAGTTACCCTGGTGCATAAAGGCAATATCATGAAGTTTACCGAGGGGGCATTTGCCGACTGGGGCTATCAGCTGGCCAGGGATGAGTTCGGCGCGACACCGCTGGATGGTGGCCCGTGGCTGGTATTGAAAAACCCCATTACAGGGAAAGACATCGTTATTAAAGATGTCATTGCCGATGCGATGTTGCAGCAGATCCTGTTACGGCCAGCTGAGTATAGCGTCATCGCTACCCTGAACCTGAATGGCGACTATCTGTCCGACGCATTGGCTGCCGAAGTCGGCGGTATTGGCATTGCGCCCGGAGCCAATCTCTCTGACGACGTCGCGCTGTTTGAAGCGACGCACGGTACCGCTCCGAAATACGCGGGGCAAGATAAAGTGAACCCAGGGTCATTGATTCTGTCGGCCGAAATGATGTTGCGGCATATCGGGTGGCACGAGGCTGCGGACTTGATAATCAAGGGTATTGAAGCTGCTATCGCAGCGAAAACCGTCACTTATGACTTTGAACGCCTTATGGATGATTCGCAATTATTGTCGTGTTCTGCATTCGGCGATGCGATGATTTCCCACATGTAACGCGAACGTAATTCGTACGTGGCGCCGACGCAGGACCGTAGCCGGGGCGCGCCGCAGCCGCAGTATCGAGACTAGAGGGTTGTCAGTGGTTGAAGTTTTCGGCCGCCGATATTGGCTCGAGAACTTCAGTAGTAGATCTATGATGCCCGTTTACTTCAGTGGCCCCGGGCGCGTGCCCGTTGACCACGGCACCATCGGCCTGGATATGCGCCGCGTGAACGCCCTTGGCACCTTCGATGAGCTCGAAACTCACAATCTGCCCGGCTTTCAAGGTCTTATAGCCATCCATCTCAATGGCTGAGTAATGGGCAAAAATATCACCGCCGCTCTCTTCGGATAAGATAAACCCGTAGCCTTTCGCGTTATTGAACCACTTAACCGTTCCTTTCGGCATCGGAATTGCCTCCTGATTATGCTCTTATATTAATTATTGATTTAAAATCAGCTTTTACAGCAAACGGGCATGTTTCGCTTATTATTAAGACGCCTCGTCTAATGCAGGAGTGTTTTCTAACGCTAAACGGGGGTAAAGTCAAGCTTTCGGCGGCACCCCTGCGACCAGATTCGGGACGCGGGTGCTGTTGGTTGCAGGGATTATGATGCAACAAAACGCCGCTCGCGTTATCCTACCCGCATGAGCAAGAATTTAGATTCATGGACTGGTGTATTTATGGGGTCTGAAGATGATGACATCCGGCGCTCCACCGATTCAGTTGTTGAAGAGGCGCCCCCGCAACTGAAAAAGCCGTCACTCTTTAAGGTGGTTTTACTTAACGATGACTACACGCCAATGGAGTTCGTTGTTGAGGTGCTGGAGTGTTTCTTTGCCATGGAGCGGGAACTCGCCGTTCAGGTGATGCTCAAGGTCCATACAGAAGGCAAGGGTGTGTGCGGGGTGTTCACTCGTGAAGTTGCTGAGACCAAGGCCGCTCAGGTGACTCAGTTCGCGAGGGAGAACGAGCATCCCTTGTTGTGTGAAATAGAGCCCTGTGATGACCGGGACGATGACAACTAGCAGGATATATCCATGTTAAGCCGCGATTTGGAAATG
>JBFJZC010000266.1:0-4251 GCA_041622295.1 Porticoccaceae bacterium | reverse complement strand
TTTTTAATGGGCCTGGCATTGCTCTTTTCAATCATCTGCGCAAGGTGTAGCAGGTTGGCTACCGCGTCCGGGTTATCGCTACCGGCCGGGACCGGGATGATAATCGTGGTACAGGCGGCGATGGCGTTGACCATCAATAGTTTTAAATCCATGGGGCAGCCGATGAGGACGTAGTCCGGCTGTGCGTCCAGCTTGTCGAGGAAAGTCCTTAGGATGAGCCCCGCGCCGTGGCGGCCGGGCGTGATCTCGGCGACAGATTCGTTGAGGTGTTCGCCAGCCTGAATCAATTTGATGTTTTCGACACCTGTTTGACCGACCAGGGAGTCCGTATCCAGAGACTCGGTATCCAGAGACTTAGTATCCAGAGACTTAGCATCCAGAGGTCCAGCACTCGGAGATCCCGCGTCCGGGGCGTCAGTATCGCTGGCGCTGATCTCGCCCAGGTGGCCGGGCGCGTTGCCAAATAAATCGGCCAGGACACGGTGTGCTGTCGTTTTATTTTTAAAAAAGGCAGAAATGTTTGCTCTTGGATCAGCTTCCACGATGAGCACAGCAAAGCCCTCGCTGGCAAGCGCGCCAGCAAGGGATACGACGGTAGTCGTTTGTCCGCAGCCGCCAGCGGGATTCGCGATGGCGATAATTTTCATTACCAGGCCCCGGTGCCGTTAGCGTTCTGCTCCCCGTTGGTTATGCGAGCTATATTAATCACATTGGCCAGCTTCAGGTCTGGGAGCTCCAACGGGCTGGTAGCGCCAGAGCGATCATCCAGCTGGCGCATCAGATCCCCGTCTTCAGCGCCGAGTGTGGTAGTAGCCAGTATCACGACTGAGACACGGCGGTTGGCAGAGCGGCCTGCGGCAGTAGCGTTGTCAGCGACAGGTCGGAATTCGCCGTAACCGATGGAAACCAGCCGCACGGGATCGACACCATAGCTGGCAAATAAACGCACCACGGTTGCGGCGCGACCAGCGGATAGCTCCCAGTTAGACGGATAAACTTCGTTTTTTATCGGCAGGTTGTCGGTAAAGCCCTCGACGTTGATACGATTGGGCAGGTTTTTGAGGACGTTGGCCAGGGATTTTAGCACCGCTTCCCCATCGCGAGCCAACGCGCTGCTGCCACTGGAAAACAAAATACTGGAGTTAATTTCTATTTCTAGCCAGTTTTTATTCTTGCGCAGTGAAATCATACCGTCATCAAGCAACGGACCGAGTGCCTGTTCAACATCTTCTGAGATCGTTTCCATTTCCCCGGCATTACCGGCAAAGCTGTCGCCCTCGCCATCTGCTGACAGTTTGTCTTCGTCACCATTTTCTGTCAGATGAATGGCGTCTTCCTGCATCGACTTCAGCCGACTTAGCTCAATGGGTGCGCGGGTGGTCGTAAATGGGATGTTTTGGGTAGTGGCCGAAAACTGGTAGGGCGAGCGCATGGGTTGACCAATCTGAATTGGCGCCAGCGACTTGGAAGAAGAGCGGAAGGACGCAACCAGCGATTCGGAGAGGACGCGGAATTTGCCGTCATTGACCGAAGATATCGAGTACATCACCACAAAAAAGGCAAATAGCAGCGTAATGAAATCAGCATAGGAGACCAGCCAACGTTCGTGGTTCTCATGTTCCGGGTGGGCTTTTTTTCTCGCCATGGATAACCTGTATTATTTGATATAACCGAGCAGTTTGGTCTCTATATTTCGGGGATTTTCGCCTTCCGCGATGCACACGATGCCGTCAATGACCATGTCCTGATAATTGGCCTTGTCGGCAATAATGGTTTTCAGTTTGCTGGCCATGGGCAGGAAAAACAGGTTCGCCAGGCCCACACCGTAAATGGTTGCGACAAAGGCAACCGCGATGCCTGGTCCCAGGGTCGCCGGATCGGCGAGGTTATTCATGACGTGGATAAGGCCCAGAACTGCGCCGATGATACCAATGGTTGGGGAATAGCCGCCCATGCCTTCAAAGACCTTGGCGCCCAGCGTGTCGAATTTTTCCTCGCTGGAGATGTTTACTTCCATAATGCGCCGGATGGCTTCTGGCTCGCTGCCGTCAACGAGCAGTTGCAAGGTCTTTCTAACAAATTCGTCCTGCTCATCTTCCGCCACCCCCTGCAGGCTCAACAAGCCTTCTCGACGGGCAATTTGACTCCACTCGAGAATTTTCTGGATGGTTGCCGCGCCGTCGCGATTAGGCGTAACAAAGACCCATCCAACGATCTTCATGGCGTGCAGAAATACGGACAGGGGTGTTTGTACCATTACCGCGCCCAGGGTGCCGCCAACGACAATCAACAACGCTGTGGATTGCATCAGCGAATCAATGTGTCCCCCCTCCAGTGCATTGCCGCCGAGAATCGCAACGAATGCCAGGATTACACCGATAAGGGTTAGTATGTCCATCTCAGCAGTTCGGCCTTACTTTAAGTCTGGTTATTTTTTGACAGATCAGTCCACGAGTCCAGTTGGGCGCGTAATCGCGCAATCGCCTGGCTGTGAATTTGACTGATGCGAGATTCGCTGACACCGAGTACTTCCCCTATTTCTTTAAGGTTTAGTTCGTCGTCATAATACAACGACATCACCAGTTGTTCGCGCTCCGGGAGCTGGGCTATTTTCGCTGCCAGATCCAGTTTGAAATCGTTAGCCTCCAGATCGTCGCCGGGGTCCTGGCTAATATTGGTGGCCAGCTCGTCAGCATCAAATTGAACCGCCCTGCAAATGGATGCCTCCCGTAACAGGGCGTGGTAGGTGTCGATATCCAGAGACATGTGCCGCGCGATCTCGGAATCCCTGGCTGGGCGCTGCAGCTGATTTTCGACTTCGCGGATCGCCTGCGCCAGCTGCCGGGCCTTGAGTTGTATGGTACGAGGCACCCAGTCGGTACGCCTCAGTTCATCGAGGATGGCGCCTCTTATTCTGATTCCGGCATAGGTTTCGAAACCCGCGCCGAGGGCCGCATTATAGTTTTTTGCAGCATCGAGCAGGCCGATCAGGCCGACCTGGATGAGATCGTCGACTTCGATATTGGCCGGCAGGCGCGCCACGATATGATGGGCGATTCGTTTTACCAGAAACAGGTGTTGGCGAACCAATGCATCGCCATTATCGAGCGGGTTGTCAGCGTAGAAAGCTGTTTTGCTCATAACAACCGAGCGGTAGTTTGAGCGCCGATCAGGCGCTCCACAAAAAACTCCAGATTGCCGCTAGCCGCCGACGGCGGTCCCCATGCTTCTATGTTTCTGGCGACTTTGTCGATTGATATTGATGAGGGACTACGTGGGTAGGCCTGGACAACCGTCATCTGGCGCTGCACAGCTTTGCGCAGATAATCATCAAGGGGGATCGATCCAAGGTGCTCGACGTGGACATCAAGACAACGATCGGTGACACGAGATATTTTTTGGAAGAGATCTTCACCATGGGCATCCGAACGGACCATGTTGGCCAGCACATGGAACTTCTTAAGGCCATGGTCGCGGCTCATCACCTTGATTAAGGCATAGGCATCCGTGATAGATGCCGGCTCATCGCAGACTACGACGATGACTTCCTGGCAGGCCTTGCAGAAGGTGACCACGCTGTCAGCAATGCCAGCTGCCGTGTCTACGATCATGATATCGGCGGGTATGGCGAGTTCGGCAAAGGCTCTGACCAGACCGGCGTGTTCACTGGCAGATAATTCAGCCATGCGCGCGACGCCGGATGAGGCTGGAATAACGTTGATCCCGAAGGGTCCTTCGACAACGATATTG
The DNA here is from genome assembly GCA_041622295.1 of Porticoccaceae bacterium. Classification (GTDB taxonomy): domain Bacteria; phylum Pseudomonadota; class Gammaproteobacteria; order Pseudomonadales; family Porticoccaceae; genus HB2-32-21. Next base: position 501 of record JBFJZC010000266.1, on the reverse strand, counting down.
GCCAATGTTTGTTCGCCGGATATCACGTGGCGCAAATCATACCTGGGTTGCAGGCCAAGCAGGATGTCGACATTGGCCAGCCCTAGATCGGCGTCCATTAACAACACCCGTTTGCCATTTTTCGCAAACGCGGCGGCCAGGTTAACCGACACATTGGTTTTGCCGACACCGCCTTTACCACTGGTGACGGCGATGACGCGAACCGGTTGCGATGACATGACAGTGTTGATTGCGTTAACCTGCTGGCTCAAGGTTTCTTCAAGCATGGGCCTGGGTATCCTGGTTAGCGATCAATGTTGGCGGCGGTGGTTGCTGCCAACCCATTTGCTCCATAAGGTCGCGAGCAATTTTTACCAGTTCGATCGGTTTGGAAACATGAATGTCCTCCGGAATCTGCTGGCCATTGCTGATAAACATAGTTGGCAACTGGTAGCGGATCAGTGTGGCTAGCATAGCACCCAGACTCGCTGCCTCATCAACCTTGGTGATAATGGTACCCGT
>JBFJZC010000265.1:0-4328 GCA_041622295.1 Porticoccaceae bacterium | reverse complement strand
TTGGCGGCAATTGGCCACCCTTGGCATCCCGGCAATACTTGCCAATTTTATGACACCTCTTGCTGCGGCGGTCTTAACCGCAATGGTCGCCACATTCGGCGCGGAAGCGGTGGCCGGGTTTGCAGTAGCTACCCGCATCGAGGCTCTTTGCTTGCTGGTGGTGTTCGCATTGTCCTCCACCCTGCCGATGTTTATTGGTCAGAACATCGGCGCCGGACACGCAGATCGCGCTCGGCAGGCACTGTACGGCGCAATCCGGTTTAGCCTCATCCTGCAAGTGGCCATCTGGTTGTTAATGCTGGCTAGTGCCACTGCGCTAACCAGCCTGTTCAATAGCAACAATCAGGTCATCGCCATCGCCAGCCATTACCTGTGGGTAGTACCCCTGAGCCACGGTGCCCAGGCCGTAGCTATTTTGGTGATGGTGTCGCTCAATGTCATTAAGCGACCCAAGACCGCTCTGTTAACAACCATCCTGCGCCTGCTGCTACTCAATCTACCCCTCGCCTATCTCGGCGGGCAAATTGCCGGAGTCACAGGGCTATTTTGTGGCTTCACCGTCGGCAACCTGATTTCGGGACTATTGGCCTGGCGCATTCTTAACCGCGTGTGGCGAGAGGAAAGCGACAGAAATTTTACAGGGTAGCCCAAAGGTCAATGCACTTTGCGTCAAGCGGCGAAACACCGATAATAGCCGCATCGCTGCCAGACCATCATCATATGAGCCAGTCAGAAGTTCTTTTTACTCGCGCCCAACAACACATACCGGGCGGCGTTAATTCGCCGGTCAGGGCATTCAAGGCCGTAGGCGGGACACCCGTGTTTTTCGAACGCGCCGCCGGGCCATTCTTGTACGATGTTGACGGCAGAAGCTACATAGATTACGTACAGTCCTGGGGTCCTATGATCCTCGGCCACGGCGACGCTTCCGTACTAGCCAGCATCCGCGCGCAACTTGACAAGGGACTGACATTCGGCGCCCCCACCGAACTGGAAACCATCCTGGCAGACAAGCTTTGTGCGTCCATCCCGGGCCTGGAAATGGTGCGCATGGTTAACTCCGGCACCGAGGCTACGATGAGCGCCATTCGCCTGGCCCGTGGCTATACCGGGCGTGACAAAATTATCAAATTTGAAGGGTGCTACCACGGTCACTCAGACTCTTTACTGGTTAAGGCGGGCTCGGGCGCCCTGACCCTGGGTATTCCCAGCTCGCCAGGCGTTCCCCGCTGCCTGGCCGAACACACTATTACGCTGGCCTACAACGACAGCGCTGCGGTCCGCGCGGCCTGCGCCGAGCTGGGCGAACAAGTTGCCGCGCTCATCGTTGAGCCAGTCGCTGGTAATATGAGCTGCATCCCTCCGCAACCAGGCTTTCTGGAATGCCTGCGCGAACAATGCAGCAAGTACGGCAGCCTGCTGATTATTGATGAAGTAATGACCGGTTTTCGCGTCGGTTCGCAGGGCGCCATCGGCCACTACAACATTGATGCCGATCTGGTTACCCTCGGCAAGGTTATTGGCGGCGGCATGCCCGTCGGCGCTTTTGGCGGCAAGCGCGACATCATGAGCCAATTAGCGCCACTGGGTCCGGTGTACCAGGCTGGCACCCTGTCCGGTAATCCGGTCGCGATGGCGGCGGGTATCGCTACCCTGGACAAACTCTGCGCACCCGGTTTTTATCAAGCTCTATTCGAACATACACAGCTGCTCGTGGACGGTCTGCGCGAACGGGCCCGCGCCGCTGGTATCAACTTCACCACCAATCACGTCGGCTCGATGTTTGGCATATTCTTTACCGACAATCCAGAGGTGAGTAATTTTCAGCAGGTTATGGCGTGTGACACAGACCGCTTCAACCGCTTTTTCCATGGCATGCTTGAACGCGGCGTCTACCTGGCCCCAGCTGCGTACGAAGCGGGATTCATGTCCGCCGCCCACACTGAACAAGAAATACAGGTAACGCTGGATGCAGCGGCGCAAGCGTTTTCTACACTCTAGACCTCTGATCTATAGGCGACCAGGGTGTTGATAATTCACCAAAGCAAAAGGTAACCACTCGTCGGCATTACTGGCGTTTCGTCTAATCAATGCTAGACTGGTCGGTAGTAGAAATATTCGCTACATGGAGCAGTAAGGATTACGGAAGATGAGAAAATTATTGGAATGGATGGGCGCTCTTAATATCGTCGTTTTCCTTATGGCCCTTGGAGCCGCCAGCTCGGTATTGCTGGTCTGGGCAAGTTACTCGATCGTCGGACTGCCCCTGAACACACTTCACCTATGGATCGCTGCGCTTGTTGCTGTGATTATCGTGCCGGTTTTTTCTATCCCGATCGTGCATCAGTTATTTAAGATTTCAACGCTTGAAGACGAAAACCGCCGACTAGCAACTTACGACCAGTTAACTGGCCTGATGACACGCAACGCTTTTATAGGCAGCGCCGAGTCCTATGCAGAACTGGCCAAACGGAAACAATCCGAATTTGCCCTGTTTTTTATCGACATCGATGACTTTAAACAGGTAAACGACAACCACGACCATTCGGTCGGTGATCGGCTGCTGACTAAAATCGGCGAAGCCCTGCTTGCCATCAAACGGGATAGCGACCTGGCGGGTCGCTACGGTGGCGATGAATTTGTCCTGTTATTACCGGAAACAAACCGCACAGGGGCGCAATCGTTTGCCGACAAAATACACGCCGCTATTAGCCATCTCAGTATCCACGCTGACAGCGTCACACTAACGACCGCAGTGAGCATCGGTATTTCAATAGCACGACCTGCCCACGAACAGAAAACGCTGGCTGAACTCATCCGACAATCTGACCTCGCGCTTTACCAGGCCAAAAAAATCGGCAAAAACAGCACCGCCTTTTATAGCCCAGAGGCAGGACGACCAGATTACTCAACCAATATTTTTAATACAGACCCAACACTTCAAAGTCCGGCGCAATTTAACTAAACACTGAATAGAACCTTGCGTGCTCAACCTGCGTTTTAGCGAAAGAAGATGAGGGACTATCCGGTTTTGCGCCTGTTGCGTCGTGGCGACCAACGAACCGTCGTCAACAAGAACAAAACGCTGGCGCTCAAAACTATGGCCGGCCCGACCGGAACATCCCAAAACCACGACATCCCCAGGCCCAGACACACACTGGCCGCAGCCAGAGCGCTCGCCGCCAGGGCCATCTGCTCGGGCGTAGTACTGAACCGCCGCGCTGTCGCAGCCGGGATAATCAGCAACGCCGTAATCAGCAACACACCGACGATTTTCATTGAAATAGCGACTATCAGCGCTAGCAAGAGCTTCAACAACACTTTGTAGCGGGCAATAGCCACACCCTCAACGCAGGCAAGGTCCTGGTGAACAATCGTCGCTAACAGGGGTTGCCAGCGATTTTTCAGCACCAACAGCACCGCAGCTGATGTCACCCACATAGCGACTACTTCACTTGCGGTAACCGTCAGGATGTCACCGAACAGCAGCGCTTCCATATCGGTCCTGCCGCCAGGCACCAATGTGATAGCGACGACGCCGAGCGCAAGGAACGTGTGCGACAAAATCCCAAGCACGGTATCTGTCGCCAGTTTATTCTGGTTCTCAAGAGCCGTTAACAACACCGCAACCAGCAGGCAAATAACAGTAACCGTAGCAACGCTGCTGACCGACAACCATAGACCCAACGCCACACCTAACAGGGCGCTGTGCGCGAGCGTGTCGCCAAAATAGGCCATGCGCTGCCAAACTACGAGGGACCCGAGCGGCCCCGCCACCACAGCAACAGCCAGGCCAGCTAACAGAGCGAGTACGAGAAAGTCATACATGACTGCTTGGCACCTCTTCCACCACATTACAGCTGAGGTCATGCTCATGGTCATGATGATGGGTATATAAGGCGGTCCTGGTACCAAATAACTCAACGAACGCAGGGTCAATGGATACCTGCTGAGGGCTGCCAGAACAGCATACGTGCTGATTAAGACAAATCACCTCATCAGTTGCAGCCATCACCAGGTGCAAATTATGCGACACCATAAAGATCGCGCAGCCCAGCTCGTTACGCAAACTTGCTATCAGGTTATAAAGGGCTTCCTGCCCGTTAATATCCACACCCTGCACCGGCTCGTCGAGCACCAATAAATTAGGCCGCCGCAACAACGCACGAGCCAGCAACATACGTTGCGTTTCGCCGCCCGACAAGCTCTGTACGGGGTAGTCGAGCAGTCGTGGTATGCCTGTTCGGGCCAATGCCGCTCGGCAAAGCGACGAATCAGGCTCTGCAAATTGCAAAAAACGACCGACCGTCATCGGCAGCGTCGGCTCT
>JBFJZC010000264.1:0-4339 GCA_041622295.1 Porticoccaceae bacterium | reverse complement strand
GCCGGTTTAAGCCAGTCGGTAAAAGAATCGAGTGCGATCAACGCCACGGCGACAAATGCCAATACCAACATGCGCCCGGGAGAAGAGTTTTGCGAAAAAATTTTCTTGATCGCGCAGCCTCGGGGTCAAAGAATAATTGTTAACTAAAGTAGCTTTAATGGAACCATTGGGTTGCCAGCAAAAGGTTTCGCGAAGCTATTATTTTACTATGAAGCCAATATGTCGAGGTGCTTCTTGTCCATCATTTGCAAGGCCTTACCACCGCCGCGGGCCACACAGGTCAGTGGCTCGTCAGCCACGATCACCGGCAAACCGGTTTCGTGAGTTAACAGCAAGTCGAGGCCTTTTAACAGGGCACCACCACCCGTCAATACGATACCGGTCTCGGCAATATCAGAGGCCAGCTCAGGTGGTGACTGCTCCAACACCCGTTTGACTGCCTGAACAATAGCTGCCAGGGGCTCCTGCAGAGATTCCAGTATCTCATCGCTGTTGAGCGTAAACTGCTTGGGCACGCCTTCGGCAAGATTACGTCCTCGTACGTCTATCTCCCTGAGCTCCTTGCCCGGATAGGCGCTGCCGATCTCCATTTTGATCCGTTCGGCAGTGGTGTCGCCTATTATCGACCCATAGCGACGCCGCACATAGTTGGAAATAGCCTCGTCAAAGCGATCACCGCCCATCCGAATCGAATCCGAATAAACCACGCCATTGAGCGACAGGATCGCAATTTCTGTCGTGCCGCCGCCGATATCGACCACCATGGAACCGCAGGCTTCCTCGACGGGCAACCCGGCACCTATGGCCGCAGCCATAGGCTCTTCGATGAGGTAAACGACACGAGCACCAGCACCTTCAGTTGACTCACGGATAGCCCGCTTCTCTACCTCGGTGGCCAGGCAGGGAACACACACCAGCACTCGCGGACTGGGTGGGACAAGCCGGTGGGAATGCACTTTTTTAATAAAGTGCTGCAACATCTTTTCCGTCACCTGGAAATCGGCAATTACGCCGTCTTTTAACGGCCGAATCGCGCTGATATTGCCCGGTGTTCGCCCCAGCATGCGTTTCGCTTCAACGCCAACCGCCTCGACGGTTTTCTGGCCGTGATGGTGCCGTATGGCCACGACAGAGGGTTCATTGAGAACAATGCCCTTGCCATTTACATATATCAGAGTATTCGCCGTGCCCAGATCAATGGACAGGTCATTAGAGAAGAACCCGCGTAACCGCTTCAACATTTAGTGAACTTTTCCTTTCCAAAACGCCCGCGTCGCAGGACCATCACTACTCAATATTCAACCCTCGACTCTAACAATGGCGGGTGTTCAGGGCAAGGTGTAAATGTGGTACCTTACGCCGCCTTTGAAGACTTTCAGGAAAGACTCACTATACCATGTCCGTAGATAGAGCTGATATCGAAAAACTGGCCGAATTGGCCCGCATCGCCATTACCGAGGAAAATGTCGAGTCAACCATCCGCAGTATCAACGACGTGTTGACCCTGGTGGATCAGTTGCAAACGGTAGACACCACTCATGTAGCACCGCTGGCGAATCCGCTGGACGCAACGCAACGGCTGCGCAAAGACGAGGTAACGGAAACCAACCACCGAGACGAATTTCTAGCGCTGGCCCCAGCTGCTGAAAACGGCCTGTATCTGGTACCCAAGGTGATCGACTAATCAGTCTGGACGAGTAAAAGTCTGCCATCTCACAGACTGCCGACCCCGGCTTACATCAGGAGACAGGATGCACAACAAAACCCTGGCCGAACTTCGTACTGGCCTGGCCAATGGCGATTTTTCCAGTGCCGAATTAACCCGACATTTTATCGGGCGTATCGACACCCTCGACAAAGGTTTCAACAGCTTTGTTAGTGTCTGCAAGGAAAGCGCACTACGCCAGGCAGCGCAGGCGGACAAACGGATAGCAGCCGGTGACGCCCCCCCGCTATGCGGGCTGCCCATTGCCCACAAGGATATTTTCTGCACTCAAGGCATACGCACCAGCTGCGGGTCTTTGATGCTCGATAACTTCGTACCGCCATACAATGCCACCGTCGTGGAGAATTTCGCCGCCGCTGGCGCCGTGGTGTTAGGCAAAACCAATATGGACGAATTTGCTATGGGTTCGTCCAATGAAACCAGTTATTACGGCCCCGTCAGGAATCCCTGGGACATCACCTGCGTGCCTGGCGGTTCGTCGGGTGGTTCCGCAACGGCCGTCGCCGCCCGTATGGCACCTGCCGCCACCGCCACCGACACCGGCGGCTCCATTCGTCAGCCCGCCGCACTGTGCGGCATCACCGGGCTCAAGCCCACTTACGGGCGGGTGTCACGCTGGGGCATGATCGCTTTTGCCTCAAGCCTCGACCAGGGCGGTCCAATGGCGCGCACCGCGGAAGATGTTGCCTTGCTGCTAAACGTGATGGCGAGCTTCGACCCCAAAGATTCGACGTCTTTAGACCACCCCATCCCGGACTACACTGCCACGTTAAATACAGATATTGCCGGACTGACGATCGGTATCCCCACCGAGTATTTCGAGGCGGGATTAAACCCCGCGACGGAGCAGGCAGTTCGCGAGGCGCTCAAAGCACTTGAAAATCAGGGCGCCAAACTGAAAGAAATCAGCCTGCCCCACTCACACCTGTCTGTGCCGGCCTACTACGTCATTGCACCCGCCGAAGCCTCTGCCAACCTGTCACGCTTTGACGGTGTACGCTACGGCTACCGCTGTGAGAACCCCGTCGACCTGCGCGATATGTATATGCGCAGCCGCGCCGAGGGCTTTGGCGATGAGGTCAAACGGCGCATTCTGGTCGGCGCCTACTGCCTGTCCGCCGGATACTACGACGCTTACTACAACAAGGCCATGCAGGTACGTCGGTTAATCAAGGAGGATTTTGTCACTGCATTTGCCGATGTCGACCTCATCGCCGGGCCCACCTGCCCTAATCCCGCCTTCAAGTTTGGCGCCAAGGGCGATAACCCGGTGGCCATGTACCTGGAAGACATTTACACCATTGCCACCAACCTGGCCGGTCTGCCGGGCATGTCTGTACCCTGTGGCCTGGTCGATAACAAACCCGTCGGCCTGCAGTTAATCGGCAATTACTTCGACGAAGCCCGTATGCTTAATGTGGCCCACCGTTATCAACAGGTTAGCGACTGGCATCAACGCAGTGCGCCAGGCATTGAGTAAGAGAGGACTGACACCACCATGACATGGGAAACTGTTATCGGCCTGGAAGTGCACACGCAGCTGGCTACCAAAACAAAAATTTTTTCCGGCGCCAGCACCACGTTTGGCGCGGAGCCCAACATCCAGGCCTGCGCCCTCGACCTCGCAATGCCCGGCACTTTGCCGGTGCTGAACGAAGCAGCCCTGCGCATGGCGGTGCTGTTCGGCGTGGCCATCGACGGCCAAATCAGCGAGGTTTCCGCTTTTGAACGGAAAAATTATTTCTACCCTGATCTTCCCAAAGGTTACCAGACCACCCAGCTCGCAAAGCCTATCGTCGTCGGTGGTCAGATCGACATTCAGCTCGCCGATGGCGCCAGCAAAACCATTCGTATCCACCACGCCCACCTGGAAGAAGACGCGGGTAAATCCCTGCACGAGGATTTCCACGGCATGTCGGGCATCGATCTCAACCGGGCCGGTACACCGTTGATTGAAATCGTCTCCGAACCGGATATGCGTTCTGCCGACGAAGCGGTGGCTTTTGCCAAAAAGCTCCACGCCATTGTTACCTCGCTGGGTATTTGTGATGGCGAAATGTCAGAGGGCTCCATGCGCTTTGATGTCAACGTCTCAGTACGTCGCCCAGGCGAAGCCCTGGGCACGCGAACCGAAACCAAGAACCTCAACTCATTCCGGTTCATGGAGCAGGCGATCGCAAAAGAGGTGTCGCGACAAATTGAAGTTATCGAGGACGGCGGTACCGTTATCCAGGAAACCCGGCTCTACGATGGCGATACCGATACCGCCCGCTCGATGCGCAGCAAGGAAGAAGCCAACGACTACCGCTATTTTCCCTGTCCCGACCTCCTCCCAGTAGTCATTGACCAGATCTATATTGATGCCATCCGCCAGTCGATGCCAGAGTTACCCGAACCTCGCCGCGCGCGGTTTACTGAGCAGTACCAGCTCTCCGATTACGATGCCCGCGTGCTCAGTGACGATGCCGCTACCGCCCGCTATTTCGAAACCACGGCGGCGATCTGTGGCGATGCCAAGCTCGCCGCCAACTGGGTCATGGGCGAGCTAGCCGCCCAACTCAACAGCACGGGCCAGCCAATTCAACACAGCGCGGTGAGCGCCGAACAGCTCGG
>JBFJZC010000263.1:0-4357 GCA_041622295.1 Porticoccaceae bacterium | reverse complement strand
TATTACAACTTTGAAGGGGAAGACAACCGCCGCCAGGATGGCACCTACAACGGCGGCTTTGTGAAATACATGGCCCACATGGACAGCATTGAGCAAGATCTGGAAAAACATTTCTCGTTTTCAAAGAAGTAGTTTTCTAGCACGCATATCAAACGAACATCAAACCAACATGAAGCCCGTGTTTGGTTTGATGTTCATTTGATTCATTTATTGCCCCTCGCCCAATACCCTTACCCATATTTTTATGAGTGCCGCTTGTGTTGATAAATAATCAAATGTTTAATCCAGCGAACGTAAATCTGTTCGGTTTTATACGCCCTGCGATTTCCCGTCATATGTAATCGCGATTGATCCATGATGAGACCCCAGGCTAAGATCACGCGACCAATCAACCCATAGGCGAAACACTGGTTCGTATCACTTTAAGCCTGAACCCGGAAGACGGGGGTAATCCGTTAAAACCTGACAATATAGGATCTGCTTACCATCGCGTTTATTGCTTTTGTCACGAGCCTGGCGATAGTGGGAGCGGGGCTTCTGAATAAGCGATTATGCCTCACGGGGAGCGCGCGCATGCAACCGAAGATCACCGTGATCACGCTCGGTGTTGACGATCTCGAACGAGCCACAAAATTTTACGCAGATGGATTGGGATTCAAAACGGAAGGAGTTACCGGGCGCGAGTTTGAATTTGGCGCGGTTGCATTCTTTGAACTTCAATCTGGGCTACGTTTAGCTCTGTGGCCTAAAAAAAGTCTCGCGCATGATTCAGGGTTGCCTTTATCCCCGCCGAGTCCAACCAACCTTTTGCTCGGCCACAACGTATCGTCCAAGGCAGAGGTTGATGTCGTGATGGCTCAAGTCAAGGGCGCAGGCGCAGTCATCGTAAAGCCCGCAAATGAAACGTTCTGGGGCGGGTATGCCGGTTATTTTCAAGACCCGGATCAGCATTTGTGGGAAGTGGCGTGGAATCCGCAGTGGCAGATTTAAGTTCACTGAGGCATAACAATTCGCTGCAGGCGTGACGACCCTGAGCTTGAACGTTAGACACATCCATTACTCCTACTACACAAAGGACAACCGAATTGAGCACTGAAAACCCAAGGCCTCCCCTTCCGCCATTCAACGCCGAAACCGCCGCGCAGAAAGTCCATATGGCCGAGGATGCATGGAACACCCGCGACCCAGAACGGGTCTCACTCGCCTACACTCAGGATAGCGTCTGGCGCAACCGATCCGAATTTTTATCAGGTCGCGATGCGATCGTCCAGTTTCTTACCCGCAAGTGGAACAAAGAACTGGATTATCGGCTGATCAAGGAACTTTGGGCCTTTCAGGACAACCGCATTGCGGTTCGTTTTGCCTACGAATGGCATGACGATTCTGGTGACTGGTTTCGCTCCTATGGCAATGAAAACTGGGAGTTTGATAAAAACGGTTTTATGCGCCTGCGTATCGCCAGCATAAACGACCTCTCAATCAAGGAATCAGCAAGGAAATATCATTGGCCATCGGGTCGCCGTCCTGACGACCATCCAGGTCTTTCCGAGCTCGGCCTGTGACGTCAGTCGACCCAGGGAACCGCATTAAGTAGGGCATGCCCGGTTGTTATAGCATTACAGAAGAGGGCGACCGTCGCCTCAAGCCACCTACAACGGTGACGTTGTAAAGCACCTGGCGCTATAGGCTGCACTGGGCACGAACTGGGTATGAATTGAAGAATATCGCTCAGTTTCCAAACAATAATCCTACCGGAATTTATTACAAAGCTCAGCCAGCAAACCCCTGATACGCAATATATTCTGCGTGCCAGGGGTTATCGTTCTGCTCACCGTGCTTTAAGGTTGCCCCGCCGTTTTCAGGTTTTACTCACCTATCTTGTTACTGACTTACCTTGTTACTGACTTACCTTGTTACGCGTCTCTGCCTTTACTCACCTCGCTTGAAATAGCTGACACGCAGTTTCTCCGCTGCGGCTACCAGATTGATCAGTGCCGGTTTAACCTCATCCCAGGTTCGGGTCTTGAGCCCGCAATCCGGGTTAATCCACAGCTGCTGAGGCACAATCAGGGCGACGGCTTTTTCCATTCGTGCCACGATCTCGGCTGCGCTGGGTACGTTGGGGGAATGAATGTCGTACACGCCGGGGCCGATTTGGCTCGGATAGGAAAAATCCTCGAAGGCTTTTAGCAATCTCATGTCCGAGCGCGAGCTCTCTATGGTGATAACATCTGCATCCATTGCGGCTACCGCTTCGATGATGTCGTTGAATTCCGAATAACACATGTGGGTATGAATCTGGGTGTCATCCCGCACACCCGACGCGGCCACTCTAAAGGCCCGCACCGTCCATGCCAGATATGCCTGCCAGTGGCGTCGCCTGAGCGGCAGGCCTTCGCGTAACGCGGCTTCATCAATCTGGATGACGTTGATACCCGCCGCCTCCAGGTCCTGAACTTCGTCGCGGATAGCCAGTGCAATTTGTAGGCAGGTCTCGGATCGGGGCTGATCATCACGCACAAATGACCAGTTAAGTATGGTCACGGGCCCGGTTAGCATACCCTTCACTGGTTTGTCGGTGAGTGATTGTGCGTATCGAATCCAGGCCACGGTCATCGGCGTCGGGCGCGACACATCGCCAATGATGATCGGCGGTTTAACGCAACGCGACCCATAGGACTGCACCCAGCCATTGGCAGTGAACAGGAAGCCATCCAGCAGTTCGCCGAAATACTCGACCATGTCATTGCGCTCTGCTTCGCCGTGCACCAGCACGTCCAGCCCCACTGTCTCCTGCTCGCGAATGCATTGGGCGATTTCCTCCTTGATCGCCTGAATATAAACTTCCGGTTTAATTTCGCCCTGTTTAAGTTGCCGCCGCACACCGCGAATAGCCGGTGTTTGTGGGAAAGAACCAATGGTAGTCGTGGGAAACAATGGTAGCTTCAGGCGCGCCTGTTGCGATCTTGCCCGTTCCGCATAGGCGCTGTGACGCTGGGTGTGCTCTTCTCGAACTCCCGCCAGTCGCGTACCGACCTCGGGGCGATGCACCCGCGTAGACGCATCCCGTGATTGCCGAGCCGATCGGGCCTGGGCAAATAGCGCGGTTAGTGTCGGGTTCTCTGCAAGCCCGAACTCGCTTGCTGAACGCCCACCCTCTGCGCCGGGGCTCGCGTCTGGTGCCTTCAGCCCAAGGTTGAGCGCGCGACCCAGCGCGACGACTTCATCTATTTTCTGGCAGGCAAAAGCTAACCAACCACGCACCTCGGCATCCATGGCCAGCTCGCCTTCCAGATCCACGGGGACGTGAAGCAACGAGCAGGATGGCGCCAGCCAGAGGCGTTCGCCCAGCAGTGCATGGAGCGTGTTTAGCCGGGTCAGAGCCGCATCAAGATCGGTGCGCCAGATGTTGCGGCCATCGACGATGCCGGCAGAAAGAATCTTGCCATCGACTGAACTATCTCTGGACAACAACTGCGCGGCGGCAAAGATCTCGTCTCCGCCACGCACCGCGTCGAGATGGATACCCGCTACCGGCAGGTCGCAGGCCAACTCAAGATTACCCTCAAGGGCACCGAAATACGTCGCGAGCAGGCAGTTCACATCGGCCTTTGCCAAACTCGCATAGGCCGTCTTAAAAGCCGCCCGCCAGGCTTCAGGCAAATCCAGCACCAGAATCGGTTCATCAATCTGGATCCAGCTAACGCCCCTGCTTTTGAGCCGCTGCAAAATCGTTTGGTAAACCGGTAGCACACGCTCAAGCAGGCTCAGCTTGTCAAAATCGCGACCTTTTACTTTGCCGAGCCACAACCAGGTCATGGGGCCAACCAGCACAGGTTTGGTGGAGACTCCCTGACGCTGGGCCTGATCCAGTTCATCAAAAAGCCGGGTGGATGACAGCTCAAACTGCTGATCGTGACGTAACTCCGGCACCAGGAAATGGTAGTTGGTATCGAACCATTTGGTCATTTCGCAGGCTTCAACCGCCGCTCCCGACGGGGCTCGACCACGCGCCATACGAAAATAGAGGTCGATATCGACTTCAGGGGGCCGGGGCAACTCAGCGGCATCAGGTGATCTGGCAGCCGGCCAGCCGAAGCGCTCGGGAATTGCACCGAGCATGGTCGTCATATCCAGCACCTGGTCATAATAGGAAAAATCACCAACCGGCAGCAGATCCAGGCCTTTATCATGCTGCAAACGCCAGTGTCGTTGGCGCAGAGCCCGGCCCGTTTCTCGTAACGAGTCCTCATCGACTTCCTTACGCCAGTAAGCTTCCAGTGACTTTTTTAACTCTCTTGCCACGCCAATACGTGGAAAGCCCAGGTTGTGTGTCCTGACCATTACCCTCTCCAAT
>JBFJZC010000262.1:0-4364 GCA_041622295.1 Porticoccaceae bacterium | reverse complement strand
TCGTTGGCCTGGCATTAATCATTGGTTGGGTGGTTTTTATACGTGCCACCGTGCGTTCGCTCGGGCCTGTCGGAATTGCCCTGATCGCGGCATTGTTTGTGGCCATCTTCTGGATGATTGTCGGCTGGGGTATTATCTCTGCAGACAACATGACCTCCATTGTTTTTATGACGCAGATTGTTTTGTGCTTCATTTTAGCCATCGGGATGTCCTGGTCTCATGTGCGCCGCCGATTAAGCGGTCAGGTAGACGGTGACGATATTGGCGACTAAATACTGGTGGCTAGATATCGGCGACTAGACATCGACGACCAGACATTGACGACTAGACATTGACGACTACGAGCAGCAGGTATCAGCGCATATTAGTGCCAGCGTATAACGACATAAGCTATGACGATAAAAAACGTGTAGCGCTAAACCGTGTAATGCTAACTAGAGAGGAAAAACCCGATGGATAAACGCGCGCTACCCACAAGAAATCGTGTTTACCAGGAATTCCTGATGGAAAGTAGCCGTTGGGATAATTTTGTACCCCGCGACCAGGATATTGTTATTTGTACGCCAGCGAAATGTGGTACGACCTGGACGCAGATGATTTGTGCCTTGCTCATCTTCCAGAAAACCGAGTTTGAAAAACCGCTCACCGAATACTCTCCCTGGCTGGATGTATTGTTCGTGCCCGTTGATCGAGTGCTGAAGCAATTGAACGAACAGACCCATCGGCGTTTTATTAAAACCCATACCCCGCTAGATGGCATACCCTATTTTGAAAAATCCAGGTACATCTGCGTGGGGCGCGATCCGCGTGATGCTTTCCTGTCGTTGAAGAACCACATGGAAAACATGAAGATGGAAGCGCTTGCGACATTGCAGCAAAATGCCACCGGAGAATGGGCACCGCCGCGACCTTCCCCGCAGGATCTTAACGAGTGGTTCAGGCGCTGGATCGGCTCCAGTTGTAGCACCGAACCTGGTCATGCCGCTCATGCTGATGTATTAAATTACGTGAAAACATTCTGGGAATATCGGCATCTTCCCAATATCCTGATGCTTCACTACAGCGATCTACAAGCCGATCTGGACGGCGAAATGAGGCGTATCGCAAAGTTTCTGGAAATCGAAGTGCCAGAGTATTTGTGGCCGGAGCTGGTCGCTGCAGCAGGATTTGAGAATATGAAGCGAAATGCCGATCGTCTGGCGCCCCAGGTCACGGACGATGTTTGGAAAGACACCAGCCAGTTTTTCAACAAAGGTTCCAGTGGGCAATGGCGGGATATTCTCGGTGAGGAAGAATTAAGTGTTTATCAGCAAGTAATGGCGGAGCGGCTTGAGCCGGAGTTGGCCAGCTGGTTGGAAAGCGGACGCCTGGCAAGGGACTAGCCTGACTATAACGAGCCACAGATTTGCGGACTCCGGTTTGCGGGTTTCTGTTTATGCACGCCCAGGGCAGACAGTTTCAGAGGCCTGGGCTCCAGGGATCCGGGTGCTGTCACTATTCATAAGCCACTAACGTAGCATTGCTTAAGATGTGTTTGCCTGGCCGCTCGGCGTGAGCGGTTTCGAGCAAGGCTCGGGCGACTACGCTGGCCTGAACAGCCCGTAATGGCCTGGGCATTAACCAGCTTACCCGTTTGGCCCATTCTTCGCCCCACCGGCGGTCGTCGTTGCGTTTGCCGAGTAACAACGACGGTCGTGCGATGGTCAGTGCGCGATAACCGAGGGCCCCTGCAGCTTCTTCCAGATCACCTTTAACCCGACTATAGAAAAAGCGGGAATTAGCGTTTGCGCCCAGGGCGCTGACCAGCAATAGATGCCTGGCTCCATGTGCAAAACCTGTTTCTGCAATTTTTAATGGATAATCAAAATCGACCAGTCGAAAAGCCTGACGAGAACCCGCTTTTTTCATCGTCGTGCCTAGCGAACATATCACCCAGTCCACATTAAACAACTGCTCATGCTTCTCCAGGCAGTCAAAATCCACCTGACACTGTCGTACCTTAGCGGGTAACGTCGGGGGCAGAGGTCGCCGTGTCAGCGCTCGGATCTCGGTTACTGATGGATCATCGGCCAGCAAACGCAGTATTTCGCCACCCACCAATCCGGTCGCGCCAGCAAGCAGCACTTTGTAGTTCCGCAGACCAGGCGTAGAGGAATCCCCCAATGATCTTTGTCCTGAGCTAATATTGTTCGAAAATTCCATAGTCCAGATCTCACCGCAATAGATGCCCAGGAAGCGACTATACTGGCATAGCGCAACTGGCATAGCACAGTCCACTACCCCACCAACGAGGTTTGCCGGGAGGCGTTGGTGAGCTTACGTTGCCGCCAGAGGGTGGTGAGCCAGAACTCATTCTCGTTATGCGAGAACTAATTCTCGTTGTGATAGTCTGGCAGTGGCGTTACAAAAATCAAATAACAGCACACTGAGTGCCGCTAGCTAAATTATCAGAGTGATGAATATGGCAAAAATCATGATAGAAGCAGCCATCAACGGCAATGCTGCCAAAGCATCAAATCCAAATATTGCCTATAGCCCGGATGACATAGCCGACGACGCAATTGCCACCTGCAAAGCGGGTGCGGCTTTAATACATTTCCATGTTCGCGACCCCCATACGGGTGCCTGGGTTCACGATATTCCGTATTACAGCGATGTGTTTAAAAAAACCCGCCGCGTGTGTCAGCCGCTGATGTGGCCGACGTTCCCTATCACCGGGGACCGCGAATCCCGCCTCGCCCATTTTCTAGAGCTTGCTCGTGATCCAGATACGAAACCTGATCTTGGTGCCGGCGATATGGCGTCCGTGAACCTGTTCTCTTACGATCCGAAAAGCCGCGAAGTAACCAACGGTGGTAGCTTTATATACAAAAACTGCTACGACGATATCCGGTATTTTCTGCAGATTTCAAGTGAGCTCGGACTAACGCCAACCTTGCAGATATTTGACGCCAGTGGTGTTCGCGCAGCGTTAATTTTTCTTGAGCAGGGCCTGTTGAAGGAGCCGCTACTGCTAAAATTTTACTTTGGTGGCACCGAACTCCCTTTTGGTCTACCGCCGACGCTGAAAAGCCTGGAAGCCTATCTCGACATGCTACAAGGTGTCCGGTGCAACTGGTTTTCGGCCTGTCTGGGTGGCGATATCTTTCCCCTGGTGCCGACTACCATTAGCCTGGGTGGGCACGTCCGTCTTGGACTTGAAGACTACGCTTACTCCGATGACGGGCAGCCGACCAACGCAGACCTGGTTAGACGAGCGGTTGCAGTGATTGAGAGCATGGGCCACCAGGTGGCATCACCACAGGACGCTCGGTCTTTAATCGGCGTGTGACAAAACCTGCTCTCTGACCGATAGCACTCAATGACTGAAAGAGTTTGAATCCACCTAATGTTTAATCAACTTTCGGCCGATAAGGTAACAGGCTTATGCCGTTGGTATACAAAAACGTAAATGCTTGGGGACCTGGCTACTTTGCAAACAACACCGTATTCAACTAGGTTTATAATCCTGGGTAGCCATTGACAGCGGGTTTTTCATGAAACAATTAGTTGCAGCATTGTTCGCTTTGACGATCTCGTTTGTTGTCGCTGCGGAACCAATAAAAGTGGTCTATCAAATCGACGACGCTTCGAAAGTTCCGCTCTTGATTAACAGTATTAATGAGTTAATGAAATCGGTGAAGGAGTCAGACATCTACGTGGTGTTTCACGGCCCAGCCATTACCAGGCTGACTGAAATCAGCCCGGCGAAACAGGCGATAACGCAATTGCTGGGCCAGGGGGTGAGGATAGGCGCATGTAGTACGTCGATGTCGCATAACAGGTTGCAGCGCAACATGCTCATAAACGGTATTGAATACATCGATGATGGCGGGATATTGCGTATTTTAACCCTGCAAAAGCAGGGCTACGGTTACATAAAAATATAGCTATTGCGGTCGCCGGATAAGCAACCGGACAATCAACCGGACAAGCAATCAGACAATCAATCAGACAATCAATCAGGCAATCAATCAGGCAATCAATCAGGCAATCAATCAGGCAATCAATCAGAAAGCCCCGGATCACCACCGTTACATTAGCGCGCTTTAATTGAGATTAGTGGGCGGTCAAAAGCGCGACAGACGTTTGTTTTTAGCGAATACCTCAATGCCTATCAACACCAGATAATGCCAGATTGGCTTCCAGGGAGACCGGCTGTTAGACAGCTTGAGCTCGAGAATTAAGTTAATCAATCGAGTTATCTTGCCGATTCAGCTTCATTCCACTCTGGCGCTGCGGCTCAGGCGACTCAAGGACTACCGTCCTGATTTTGTCGATACCTGGTTTGTGGCTTAGCAACTCACCTCTGTCGATGCCACATA
>JBFJZC010000261.1:0-4368 GCA_041622295.1 Porticoccaceae bacterium | reverse complement strand
GTAAAATTCGCGGCGACGAACCTCAGCCAGAACACCAGCTTTTTCGCAGGAGCGTTTGAAACGCCGCAGCGCTATATCAAAAGGTTCGTTCTCTTTAAGGCGTACAGAAGGCATATGTCCTCTTTCGGGTTTTCAGGTGATGGCCAGCAGGTGGCCGTGTAAAGGCGGGCTATTCTAAACACATAGCGCGCTGGTTGCAAAAACTATTTCCCTCGTAAACATCAGGATAAGCTTATGAATTCGGGGTGGTTTTAGTACCCCTTGCGCCTTATGATGCGCGACTCTGAAGCGGTGAAGCCGGTATGCGTGTACTGGGTATAGAAACATCCTGTGATGAAACAGGCGTCGCGATTTACGACAGCGATGCCGGATTGCTGGCCGATGCTCTGTACAGCCAGGTGGCAATTCATGCGGAATATGGTGGTGTGGTTCCGGAATTGGCCTCTCGAGACCATGTGCGCAAGTTATTGCCGATGATTCGCCAGGTGATGGTGAGTGCCGGGTGTGAGCGTGATGATATCGACGGGATTGCTTACACGGCGGGCCCCGGACTGATCGGCGCATTGATGGTGGGTGGTGCTGTGGGTCGTTCCCTGGCCTATGCTTGGGGGGTGCCTGCGCTCGGCGTGCACCACATGGAAGGGCATTTGCTGGCGCCAATGTTGGAGGACAACCCCCCGGCTTTCCCTTTTGTCGGGTTGTTGGTATCGGGTGGCCATACTCAGCTGGTGGCGGTGCAGGGAATTGGCCAATATGAAATCCTCGGGGAATCTCTGGATGATGCAGCTGGCGAGGCTTTTGACAAGGTTGCCAAAATGCTCGACCTGGACTACCCGGGTGGGCCGCGAATTGCCCGCCTTGCTGAGCAGGGTGACCGTGAGCGATTTACCTTTCCCCGCCCCATGACGGATCGTCCGGGTCTTGATTTCAGTTTTTCTGGCCTGAAAACCTTTGTTTTGAACACCGTTGCGACTCACCGCGGTGATGACGTGTTACCTGACGCGCAGACCATGGCTGATATTGCCTGCGCGTTTCAGGAGGCGGTGGTCGATACCCTCGTCATCAAGTGCCGCCGGGCTTTGCAGCAAACCGGTCTCGGGGTGCTGGTGATTGCTGGCGGTGTGGCGGCGAATGTATTGCTGCGGCAACGGCTGGAATCAGCCCTGGCTAAATTCGGGGCGTCGGTATTTTATGCGCGCAATAAATTTTGTACTGACAATGGCGCGATGATTGCTTATGCAGGTTGTCAACGGCTGTTGGCTGGCCAGCACGATGATCTGGCTATACGAGCCATACCGCGCTGGCCTATGGACAGGCTGCCCCCCCTGGGGTCTGGCGCCGCGTCAGTGCCTGGCGACAGTGCCCAGGAAGGCGGCAGGGGGATAGCGGGTGGTGAAGCGTCAGGGGAGGTGCGGTAGTGGACATTGTTTATATTCGCGAGCTGGAGGTTGACACCATCATCGGGATTTATGACTGGGAGCGCGAGGTTCGTCAGACCATATCCCTTGATCTCGATATGGCTACCGATATCAGCCGGGCGGCGCGCAGCGATAACATCGATGATGCCCTGAACTACAAAGCGGTCGCCAAGCGCCTTATCCAATATATAGAGAACAGTAATTGCCTGCTTGTTGAGCGGCTGGCCGACCAGGTGGCGCAGATCGTCATAACCGAGTTTGCCGTACCCTGGGTCAGGTTGCGACTGAGTAAACCGGGTGCCTTGCGTGGCTCCAGAGATGTCGGCCTGATCATCGAAAGAGGTATCAAACCGGAACCAGGGAATCAGGGGAGCGCCAGGGGATGATCGTTTAACGGTATGACAGGATGACTAACCCCAAAAAGCAGCGGGTGTACCTCAGTATTGGCAGCAATATCGACCGCGAGCTGCATGTCCGGGCGGCCCTTGACGCACTCACCAAAGAGTTTGGGCAGCTACTGATTTCCCCGGTGTACGAAAGTGAGTCAGTGGGATTCACCGGCGACAATTTTTTCAATCTCGTGGTTGGTTTCGATACCATCCTGGAAGTGCGCGAGCTGGCCACGCTGATGCGGGCCGTCGAATACGCTAACGCGCGCCGCCGCACCGGCGTCCGGTTTGGCCCGCGGACACTCGATATCGATATCCTCACGTACGGTGATTGTTGTGTTGACGTCGATGATGTTGAGTTGCCAAGGGATGAGATACTGAAGAATGCCTTCGTGCTGATTCCGCTTGCCGATATCGCTGGCAAGCAACGGCACCCGGTGCTCAAAAAAACCTATCGCGAACTTGCCGAACAATTCGACAACGGTCAGCAAAAGCTGTGGCCAGTTAATTTTGTCTGGCAGGGCAAGCAAATATCTCGCGCTAGCGGGTCTAGCAGGTAAAGAGGAGGCAAAACTAACGCCACCACCGAGCGCTATGCTCGGTGGTGGCGTGCCAGATTACTTGATCTGAATGTGGCGCTTCTGCGGCTCTTCTTCCCGCGCCTTGGGCGCGGTCAGTGTCAAGACGCCGTCCTTGAAATCGGCACTGATATCGCCATCACGGACGTTCTTGCCCAGCGTGAAGCTGCGCATGTACTTGCCATAGCGTCGCTCCTGCCGGATTGTCCGGCCATGCTGTTCTTCCCTGCTTTCCTGCTTGCATTCCGCGGTTATCGCCAGTACGCCGTCCTCCAGGGTAACGGTGATATCGTCCCTGGTTACGCCCGGCAACTCGGCGGAGATCTCGTAGTGATCCTCAAGCTCCTTGATGTCAACGCGCGGCGCAAAGAAGCCACTTTCAACAGTTTCGGCGCGCTGGCCTGGCTGCCATAAATGGTCGAATACCCGATCGATATCGAAAAAGTTTCCTCTCGGTATTAATGTCATGGGTGTTGCCTCCGTAGGCCGTTAATAGTTACCACGCTCAGCCCAATTAATGGGTGCTGCAGAAGAAACTTCAAGGGAGATTTTTATAAAGATACGGGCGCTTGATATAAATCAAGATCTACTATGCCAGTTGTTTGCCGCCGTCAACGGCTATAGTTTGTCCGGTTATATAGCTGGCATCAGTAATGAGAAACTCTGCTAATAGAGCAATGTCTTCGGGGTTTCCCATGCGATTTAACGGGATTTTTTCAATAAGACTTTGCTGGATTTTTTTGGCATTTTTTTCAGGGGTTTTCTGGACAGTTTTTTCTGGCCACAGAATAACTCCAGGAGCAATGCCATTGACTCTGACCTGGGGTGCCAGTTCCTGGGCCATGGTCCTGGTTAGCATCATGTTGCCGGCCTTGGCGATACAGTAAATGCTGTGCGCATAGAGTGGTTGGCGAGCGTGAATATCGGCAATGTTGACGATTGCGCCGCGGCGTTGCGTTAGCTCTGAGGCCGTGGCCTGGCAGAGGAAAAATGGTCCCAGTAAGTTACTGCCCATCAGTTCATGCCACTGCGCTTCGTTAGCGGTTGGCAGGGGTGTGGGATAAAAACTGGAGGCATTGTTAACCAGCGCATCCAGTCTATGCCAGCGGGCAATGCTTGCCGCGGCGAGTTGTTTGACCGCATCGAGATCAGATAAGTCCGCTCTGATGGCGCAGGCCGAATCAATGCGGTGGTCGTTGAGTTCCTGACACAGGGCGTTGGCGGCGTCGGCTGAGTGTTGGTAATGGATAACGACGCGAAAATTGTGTTGATGCAGGCGCCGCGCGATGCAGGCGCCAATGCGCCGCGCCGCGCCGGTGATTAAGACAACAGGGGCTTGTTTAGACATGACTTTTTTTGAAGTCGGCGATCATGTCGGTGCGACGTTGATCAATCGCTGCGCCCAGTGCGGCACCAGTGAGGCCTTCATCAATAAACTGCTGGACTGAAACTGCTCCGAGTTTGTCGACCAGCGTGCGCAGCCATTGCGCCGCAGGGTAGGGCGCCTGCTCAAAGTTGGTGCGACCGCGGGCGTCGGCTTCACAGGCAAGTAAGAAGGGTTCAAGGACGTCAGGATTGCGGAATACATCAAGGCCTTTGAGAATTTTCAGTACAGTCGTTGGCCGTAACGTCACCACTTTGTGGCACAGTAGGTGGTAGCGGGTGACCACGACAGCCAGTTTGATAAATCGGTTCGGTACGCGCAGCCTCTTTGATACGGCCTTGACGAGGGGAACACCGCCTTCTTCGTGGCCGATATGGCGAGGCAATATGTGGTCGGGTGTAATGCCCTTGCCGAGATCATGAACCAGTACGGCATAACGCACCTCGGGCGCAGCGCTGAGCTCGACGGCTTTATCCAGGGCCATCAGTGTATGAATGCCAGTATCGACTTCCGGGTGATAGTCGGCCCGTTGTGGCACGCCAAACAGTTTTTCCACCTCGGGCAATAGAACGACCAGTGCTCCGCAGCTGCGGAGCACT
>JBFJZC010000260.1:0-4378 GCA_041622295.1 Porticoccaceae bacterium | reverse complement strand
CGCATAATAATTTCTGAAATCAGCCGTTGTCCGCGCATGCCAGCCGGGTTGCTGGTGGCAAAGTGGCCAGCATCATTCAGGTCTAGTCCGGAGCAGTAATGCTTGCCGGCGCCGCGCAGCACAACCACCCTGACTTCATGTTTGAAATAGAGCGCACCAAAATAATCGAGTAATTCGTCGGTCATTTTCTGATTAATAGCATTGAACTGCTCTGGCCGATTGAGCGTCAGCCAGTCAACTCCGTTACGGTGATCGATCGCGAGCGTTTCGTATGGGTGGTTATCGGCTGTTGCCATGAGATTTCCCCTTGCGGTTATGAACGATAAAACAGTAATGCTAAAACAATATTGACTATGGAAGGTAAATTACAGTTTGTCCCTGGATACGACGCACCGCGAACCCAGCCGAAACAGTCTTGCCAGCGCCAGCGGGCTAATGCCTTTTCATGCCATGCGAGAGAGAGGATAATCGCCACCCCGTTTTCAGGAAACCTGTATGTTCAGATTACTACCTTTGTTGTTCTGCCTGGCCGCCAGCATCGCTACGGATGCATGGGCCGCAGAAGACCCCTGGACAATCAATCTGTACTTCGAAAACGACCTGTTCGGCGAAACGGATCAAAACTACACCAACGGCATTCGCATATCCTGGGTGTCGCCCGATACCACCTCTTATTTAGACGACCCGGAATTCCCGGCCTGGGTGCGCGCGGTCAATAAAAATCTGCGGTTCTTTAATCACCTTAAGACCAACCTGGAACACAATCTCGTGATCAGTCTTGGGCAGCTAATGTACACGCCAAGTAATGTGCTGGCTAG
Organism: Porticoccaceae bacterium; assembly: GCA_041622295.1. Classification (GTDB taxonomy): domain Bacteria; phylum Pseudomonadota; class Gammaproteobacteria; order Pseudomonadales; family Porticoccaceae; genus HB2-32-21. The sequence goes on along the minus strand of JBFJZC010000260.1, from coordinate 3,560 downwards.
CGAACTGGTGCCCGACCAGCGTCCCTACGCCGGCTATCTTTACACGGGCTTTGGTTACCATACGCGCAGTAAAACTCAGCTGGACTCCATTGAAATCTATTTGGGTGTCGTCGGTCCCGCTGCGCTTGGTGAGCAGGCCCAGGATACTATTCACAATATACGCGGTTTCGACAAGTACAACGGCTGGGACAATCAACTCGAAAACGAGCCGGCCCTGACCCTTCTTTATGAGCACAAGCAGCGCCTCTTTCGCGAGCCCATCGTCGGCTGGCTGCATCACGACTTTATTGGTCATGGCGGTATCAGCCTCGGCAACGTTGCGACTTACCTGAACTTTGGCGGCGAGTACCGTATCGGCCGCGACCTGCCCGACGATTTCGGCACATCCGCCGTGCGTCCGGGCGGTGACAACAGCGCACCCGGGCGCGTTGATCCACGCCGCCGCAAAACTGGCGCGTTGATCCACGGCATTCATGCCTTCGTTTCTGCCGACGCGCGCCTCGTTGCCCAGGATATTTTTCTTGATGGCAACACGTTCCGCGACAGCCACAGTGTCAGCAAGGAAAAGCAGGTGGCGGATTTATCTGCGGGTATCAGCTTTTTAACCGGGCAGTGGAAGGCATCCTTTGCCTGGGTGATTCGGACTCGCGAGTTCGAGCAGCAGCCCCATCACCACCAATACGGCTCTTTCAGCCTGTCCTATACACTTTAATCGTTATAATCGGCTGCATACCCCGCTATGTGAGCAGCGCCAGCCGGTTATATGGCACGCAGACCGGGGCTGCCCTGCGCACGCACTAGCCAGGAGTAACGCTTTGTCCCTACCCGGACCGCTCTATGCAACTGTAGTAACCGAGTCAGACGTAGCAACCGAGCCAGTGTGGCGGGATTGCACGGTCATTTCGAATGTGGACATTCCTGCCCAGTGGCGAGACTGGCTGTTTGATCAGGGCTCTCTTACCAGACGCCTTACAGCCGCCAGCCATGGCGCTTTTCGCGTGCAGATCCTGCGCCAGCGCGTTGCTCGACCGCAGCTTTCTGAGCGGCGGATTCTACAGATGCCCGAGCGACACCTTGCCCTGGTCCGCGAAGTCTTGCTGTTGGGTAACGAGGAGCCCTGGGTCTATGCGCGCAGCGTACTGCCCCTCAGTAGCCTCACCGGTCAGCAGCGATGCTGGCGAAAACTCGATCATCGACCCCTTGGCGCCTTACTTTTTGCCGATCCAGGCATGCGCCGCGGAGCCATGCAAATCAGCCGCATCAATCCAGCGCAACTCTCCTTACCAGGCATTGCGAACCACCATGAGCGTTCGCTATGGGGGCGACGCTCGGTGTTTTATATCAAGGAAAAACCCCTCCTGGTCGGTGAGATATTTCTGCCGACATTTTGCCCTTACAATAAGCCGCCTAAACCATAGCGGCGATAAACATGTCCACCATAGCGGGGCAACTCCGAGACTTCCTTGAGCTGATGCGCTTTGATAAGCCCATCGGCACCTTGCTGTTGCTGTGGCCGACCTTGTCAGCGCTGTGGCTCGCTGCCGATGGCGTGCCGTCGGTCGATATATTGATTATTTTTGTGCTCGGTGTGATTGTCATGCGCGCTGCCGGGTGTGTTATCAACGACTACGCGGATCGCCACATTGATGGCGCGGTTCTACGCACCCGCTATCGCCCCCTTGTCGACGGCCGGATTAAACCAGGCGAGGCACTGGGACTGTTTATAGCACTGTGCCTGGCCGCCTTCCTGCTGGTGCTGATGACCAACACCGTGACCATCATGTTATCTCTGGGTGGTGTCGCTATTGCCACTGCTTACCCCTACATGAAGCGCCACACCCACCTACCCCAGGTTGTGCTCGGCGCCGCCTGGGCCTGGGCCATTCCCATGGCTTTTGCTGCGCAATCTGGCTCCATTCCCAACCAGATATGGGTGTTTTACGTCAGCGTCGTGCTGTGGACCGTGGTTTTCGACACTTTCTATGCGATGGTTGATCGTGACGACGACAGGAAAATAGGGGTTAAATCCACCGCCATTCTGTTTGACGATATGGATTTAAGCATCATTGGGGTGTTACAGGGGCTCACCGTGCTGGCCCTGGTGCTGACAGGGCAAAATTTTGGCCGAGGCGCATGGTTTTTCGTTGGTGTCGGTATCATTGCTATGTTGTTTGTATACCAACAGATGATTGCCCGAAATCGGGAACCCGCCGCCTGCTTCAGGGCCTTTCGCAATAACAACTGGGTCGGCGTGGTGCTGTTTTTAGCCATCGTGCTGGATACGTCTGCGTCCGCCAAAGCCTATGCTTTGTCTGCGCTCGATATGATGCTGTCATACTAACGTCACACAGCCGTCATCTAATAACCGGCAACGTTTTTGCGAAAGGTTGTTACCAACATGACTGAAGCCACGGTTCTTATTATTGACGACGAATCCGCCATCAGAGATATGGTGTGTACAGCGCTGGAAATGGCCGATTTTCAATGCCTGCAAGCGGACAACGCCCGCGACGCCCACACCCTGGTTATCGATGAAAGCCCCGATATGGTGCTGCTCGACTGGATGATGCCTGGCACCAGCGGACTGGAATTGTTACGCCGTTTGCGACGTGATCAGCTCACCGCCAGGGTTCCGGTTATTATGCTTACCGCCAAAACAGAGGAGCATAACCTGGTGCAGTGTCTCGATGCCGGGGCGGACGACTATATCGCCAAGCCCTTTTCCCCCCGCGAACTGATCGCCCGTATTCGCGCCCTGTTACGACGCAAAGACCCGGTCGAAACCGAAGCGCCCATCCAGGTTGACCAGCTCATCTACGACCCGGTCAGCCACCACGTGAGTATTGCCGATCAAACCGTTGCCATGGGGCCCACCGAGTATCGCCTGCTGGGGTTCTTTCTCACCCATCAGGACAGGGTCTATTCCCGCGACCAGATTCTCAATCACGTCTGGGGCGGCAATGTCTACATGGATGAACGCACTGTCGATGTACACATCCGCCGACTGCGCAAGGCATTGGGCGTTGCAGATCACGACCGCTTTATCCAGACTGTGCGCGGCGCCGGCTACCGGTTTTCGCAAAAATTCATCGAGGCTTAGGTTTGCAGCAAGGTTTACGTACTGAGCTATCGCGCATCGCCCTGCTGGCTACAGCGCTATGCATCGCCGGGTTTTTCAATGGTCACATCCTCATCACGCTGCTGGTCGGCGGCGGCCTCTACATGGCCTGGACCCTGCTCAAGATTCTTCGGCTTTACCAGTGGTTAGAGCAGGGCGGCGCGGGGCTACCGCCCGAGGCCAGTGGCGTCTGGGGTGACATATCTGACCAGCTCTATCGCCTGCAAAAACGCAATGTCCGCGCCAAAAACAGGTACCGCGCGCTGGTCAAGAGAATCCGCAATCTGACGACTGCTCTTGATGAAGGGCTAATTATTATCAACGCCGAACGCTGCCTCGACTGGTGGAACCCGGCGGCAGCGAAATTGCTGGGGCTGCGCGACGACGATTTGCATCAGCCCATCACCAACCTGGTTCGCGCCCCTACCTTTGTCAGTTACTT
>JBFJZC010000259.1:0-4417 GCA_041622295.1 Porticoccaceae bacterium | reverse complement strand
CGGCGCCATTAAACAGTGAGATGGTGCTCAACTTTATTGCTGAACACGTGATGGGATTACCGCGTTCATACTAGTTTCGTTGCTCATTGAGACGCGTTAATTTTGACTAACTAAGAGGCTGTTAAGCGGACTGATAGTTAGGCTATAAAGGACATAATTGACTGAAAAAGCGATAATAATCGTGATAAAAGGCATTAGGTGGCGGTGTAACTAAAGCTAGAATAAAACTTAATAAATAGAGACAAATCCAATGGATTTTACGCTAAGTCACGAGCAGCAAATGATCTACGAGTATGGTGAAAATCTGCTTAAAGACTTCAGCAGAGACTATTGGGTAGATTGCGCTGAACGCCGCGAATTCCCCACAGATATGTATAAGAAGGTCGCTCGGGATGGCTTTGTCGGCATCATGGTGCCCGAGGAAGACGGCGGCGCCGGTCTGGGTATGATGGAGATGGTGCTCCTGCAGGAAGGCCTGTCAAACATGGGCATTCCTCTGCAAAGTCTGGTCGTCGGCGCGACCATGTCGCTGGGGCCGATCGGTAAACACGGTACGGTGGAACAAAAGCAAAAATATTTGCCCGCTGGATGTGTCGGGGATATTCGATTTTGTTTTGCAATCACCGAGCCTGATGCCGGTACCAATACGATGCGCACCTCGACCATGCTGACTGCAAGTAGTGGCGGCGGTTACAAACTCAACGGACGTAAAACATTTATTACCGATGCCGAAGGTTCGGACTACATGTTAGTGGTTGCCCGCAATATTGCTCACAATGAGGCGCCGCGTAAAACCGATGGTTTTACTATAGTGATTGTTAATACACGGTCTCCCGGTATTGAAATGCACCCCATTGAGGTGAGTATTCCTCTCCCGGAAAAACAATATCAGATATTTTTTGACGACGTAGAGGTCGCTGCAACTGACGTTCTGGGTGAGGTGGGTAAGGGTTTTGATATTTTGTTCGAATCGCTCAATCCGGAGCGCATGATCCTGGCGGCCATGTGTTGTGGTATGGGGCGATATGCCATGGGCAGAGCTGTAGAGTATGCTAACGACAGGGTCGTTTTTGATCGCCCCATCGGGGCGTATCAGGCGCTCCAGCATCCCCTGGCGAAAGCTAAAACGGAGGTTGAACTGGCATCGTTGATGACGCGCAAAGCCGCGTGGTTGTTTGACAACGGCCAGCGCTGTGGGGAGGAAGCCAATATGGCCAAGTTGGCGGCATCATGCGCCGCGGTAAATGCCATTGATGCGTCCCTGCAGTGCTTTGGTGGTAACGGTTTTACCAGGGAATATGGAATTTTCGATCTTTATCCCTTTGCACGTCTGCTAAAAACCGCGCCGCTGAATAACGAAATGGTACTCAATTATATTGCCGAGAGAGGCATGGGACTACCGCGCTCCTATTGATCGATCGTTAGTGATCGATGGTTAGTGATCGAGGGACAACGAGATGTTTGCCGGGGAGCACGGCAGGAAACTGTTAGTCGGCATACTGACTGGTGTAAATATGAGAGTTTGGGTTTTTTCGGTTCGTTAATACGAGGGTCTACGGCTAATGGATTTTGCGATCTCTGACGAACAACGAATGATTTATGAATATGGCAAGAGTCTGGTCAAGAAATTTGATCGCAAGTACTGGGTAGAAAAAGCCAGACAACACGCCTTTCCCACGGAGATGTACCAACAGGCGGCGGACGACGGGTTTGTTGGGTTGATGGTGGCCGACAAATACGGCGGGGCCGGTCTGGGCATGATGGAAATGGCGCTGTTACAGGAAGGTCTGTCTAACGAAGGGATTCCGCTGCTAAGCCTGATTGTCGGCGCTACCATGTCGATGTCGCTGATTTCCGATCACGGCACCGAAGAGCAGAAACAGCAATATTTGCCTGGCGCCTGCAAGGGCGAGAATCGTTTTTGCTTCGCGGTGACGGAAGCTGATGCGGGCACCAATACGGTAAATATTACCAGCCTCACCCGTTCGGTAAAGAATAAGCAGCGTTACGTACTCAATGGCCGTAAAACCTTTATCACCGATGCCGAGTGCGCCGAATATATGCTGGTGGTAACGCGCAGTACGGCGCTGAAAGACGTGCAACGTAAAACAGACGGTTTTACTATCGTGCTGATTGATACCAGGGCTAAAGGCATAGAAGTACACCCCATCAATATCAGTATTGAAGTGCCGGAAGATAAATACACAGTGTTTTTCGATGATGTTGATATCGGCCCCGAAAATATCATTGGTGAGCTGAATAAAGGTTTCGAAATTCTCTTCGAGTCTCTTAACCCGGAGCGTATTATTATCAGCGCCGTCTGCACCGGGTTGGGCCGTTACGCATTGGGTCGAGCGGTTGAGTATGCCAATGAGCGGGTGGTATTTGACAGGCCTATCGGCGCTTATCAGGCTTTGCAGCATCCCCTGGCCAAGGCTAAAACAGATATCGAGCTGGCATCCTTAATGATGCGTAAAGCTGCCTGGTTATTTGATCGGGGTGAGGCCTGCGGTACCGAATCCAATATGGCAAAATACGCCTCCTCAGAGGCCGGCATCTATGCGGTTGATTCGGCATTACAGTGTTTTGGTGGCAATGGGTTTACGAAAGAGTACGGGATTTTTGATCTCTATCCCATCGTGCGATTATTCCGAACCGCGCCATTAAATAGCGAAATGGTTTTGAACTATATAGCTGAACGGGAGATGGGTTTACCCCGTTCATACTAAGGTTGCCTGGCATTGGCTGTTGAATTGTATTGTTGGACTTCTGGAAACAGGCCTTTTACTCTTTACTCAATCAAAAAAACAGGGCGGTTCTGACCCCCGATAAACAGGAGAGACAGCTATGAGCGCAGCGGCAAACAAACAAATCGTCACCGATTTTCTCCACAAGTTTTCGGCGGGCGACCACGCTGGAGCCCTTGAATTAATGGCCGAGAATGGCACCTGGTGGGTGGCGGGCAGTATGCCTATTTCAGGCACCAGGACCAAGGCGGAGTTCCAGCAACTCCTCGCCGGCGTGGGTAAAATGATTGACGGTCCGTTAACGATAAGCCCCTATGCCATGACTGCTGAGGGCGAGCGAGTGGCGGTGGAAGCGACCTCCAGCGCGGAACATGTCAACGGCAAGTCCTATCGTAACGAATATCATTTTCTATTCGTGCTAAAGGACGGGAAAATTTCGCAGGTGAAGGAATATCTCGATACCATGCATGCCAATGACGTGCTTTGCACGTAACCGCTTTTGATCATTTAGTCGCTGGTGCTGGTGCTGGTGCTGGTGCTGGTGCCTGCGGTTTCTTTATTAAATAGGTGAGCACAGCGCCAATCCAGAAGGCCGCACCGACGACGAAAAAGGCATCATTGTAGGCCATCACATAACTATCTCTTCGCGCCACGGCGTCAATGGCTCTCAATGCCTGTTCCTGAGCTAATACGGTATCGGCGCCAAGACTGGCGAAATAGCCCTGTAAACCCTGCAAGCGTTCAACGGTAAGTGGGTTGTAGAGTGAAATATTCTCGACAATGTAGCTGGAGTGGAATTGCTGACGTACAGACAGGAATGTCGCTAAAAAAGCTATCCCGACGGCGCCGCCCAGGTTACGAGTGAGGTTGTACAGGCCCGATGCTGAGCCGACCTGCGCTTTCTCAATGCCCACGGTTGCAATGACAGCGAGTGGTATGGACAGTAAGGGTTGGCCAATACCCCTGATGAAATTGGCCAGCAGTAGTTGCTCGTAGGCATACTCGGCATTCATGTTGATGTTAATCATGCAGCTCCAACCAAAGACGATACAACCAACACAGACCAGATGCCGAGGGTCTGTGGTCTTCATCAGTTTCACCAGCAACGGCACCATGATTAACTGAGGAAAACCAAACCACATCATGGTGACACCGGTTTGCCAGGCGTTGTAATCCTGTATCTGAGCCAGATAGAGCGGCGTAATAAAGATTGTCCCGTAAAGCCCTAGCCCAAGGATCACTCCGAGAATATTGGCGAGACTGAAATTCCAGCGCTTAAAAAGTCGCAGGTTAATAAACGCATTGTTACCCCATAGCTGGCGGTAAAGAAAAATCAGAAAGCACGAGCCCGCAAATAATGATGCCCGCACGATGGCCTGGGATTCGAACCAGTCCAGTCGGTTGCCTTCCTCAAGGATAATAATCATCGCGCCGAGGGCGATGGAGAGCATGATAATGCCCGTCCAGTCCCCGGTTTTTAGTAAGCTCCGGTCGCCTTTCGATTTCTCCAGCCCCCACCATAAAATCGCAAACATCAACATGGTCGGAACAATTTGCATATAAAAAATAGATTGCCAACCGATGGTTTCGGTGAGGTAGCCGCCTAGCGTCGGACCAATGCTTGGCGCCTGCGTCGCGGTAAGGGAGAACATGGCGATGCCCAGGGGCTG
>JBFJZC010000258.1:0-4428 GCA_041622295.1 Porticoccaceae bacterium | reverse complement strand
GCCGAGGAACTGCTTAACGACCTGGACAAACTCGAGGAGTGGCCCGACCAGGTGCGCACCATGCAGCGCAACTGGATCGGTCGCAGCCGCGGGGTGACCATGAGTTTTGGCCTGACTAACCCCATCGCCGGCTATGATCAATTCGAGGTCTACACTACCCGACCAGACACACTGATGGGTGTCACCTACCTGAGTCTGGCGGCCGAACACCCAATTACCCTGGCGCTCGCCGGATCCAATCCGATGCTGGCCGAATTTATCACCGCCTGCAAGCAACAATCCGTCGCGGAAGCTGACATGGCAACGATGGACAAAAAAGGCATGGATACCGGCATTACTGCCATCCACCCGATTACCGGCGCAGTGGTGCCAGTATGGGTCGCCAATTATGTGCTGATGGATTACGGTTCAGGCGCGGTGATGGCGGTGCCTGCCCATGACCAACGCGACTGGGATTTTGCTCAGCAATACCAGCTTCCCATCCAGCAGGTCATCACGCCGACTGACGGCGCATCCTGCGATATAAAACAACAGGCTTTTACCACTAAAGGCCTGCTGATCAACTCCGGGCCGTTTGACGGACTCACGTTCGACACCGCGTTTGACGCTATCGCCAGCGCGTTGGCTGAGCAGAGCAAAGGGCGGATCACAATCAACTATCGCCTGCGCGACTGGGGTGTGTCTCGACAGCGCTACTGGGGTGCACCCATCCCCATGCTGTACGGGCCAGACGGCGTAGAAATACCCGTGCCCGCTAACAAACTGCCAGTGCTGCTGCCGGAAGAGGTCACCATGGACGGCATACATTCGCCGCTCAAGGCTGATAGCGACTGGAAAAATATCGAACTTGATGGCCGCCCGCTGGAGCGAGAGACAGATACTTTCGATACTTTCATGGAGTCATCCTGGTATTACGCCCGTTTCACCTGCCCCGACAGCGCGGGCGCCATGCTTGACGCTGACCGGGCAAACTACTGGCTGCCGGTTGATCAATATGTTGGCGGGATAGAACACGCGATCCTGCATCTGCTGTATGCCCGCTTCTTTCACAAACTGATGCGTGATGAAAACCTCGTCAACTCGGACGAACCTTTCACCAAATTGCTTTGTCAGGGCATGGTGCTGAAAGATGGCAGTAAAATGTCCAAGTCAAAGGGCAACACGGTTGACCCACAAACCCTGATCGACCAATACGGCGCCGATACGGTGCGCCTGTTTACCATGTTTGCGGCACCCCCGGAACAATCTCTGGAGTGGTCCGATGAAGGGGTCGCCGGTGCATCGCGCTTCCTCCGACGCTTATGGAAAACCCTGCACCAGCACGTAACGGCAAGCGCTACAGGCACGACGAAACCATTGGATATCGACAACCTGAGCTCAACGGAAAGTGATGTCCGCCGTAAGACCCATACCACCATCGCCAAAGTCAGTGACGATTATGGTCGGCGCCAGACCTTTAATACGGCCATTGCGGCGGTAATGGAACTGCTCAACGAATTGAACAGCCTGGACAAGAACTCCGCTCAGGCAAATGCAGTTGTCCGCGAAGCACTCGAAGCTGCCGTGTTACTGCTGGCACCCATTACACCCCATTTGTGTCACGCTGCCTGGGCCGCCCTCGGCCACAGCGAGGCCGTCATCGACGCACAGTGGCCAGCAATCGACAAGAATGCGCTGGTCCGCAGCAGCATCACCATGGTCGTACAGGTCAACGGTAAAGTGCGTAGCCAGATTGACCTGGCCGTTGATGCTGCGCGCGAAGCCGTCGAACAGGCGGCCATCAACGACAGCAACGTACAACGCTTTACCGCGGGCAAGAGCATCCGTAAAGTAATAGTGATACCCAACAAGCTGGTTAACATCGTTGCTAACTGACCCTCTAACTCTCCGGCAAAGGCTGCTCAAACTACAGGATATTCCCATGCAAAAAAACGCTGTTCCCATTTGTTTTGTAGCCTTATTGCTGGTTCTAAGCAGCGCCTGCGGCTGGCACCTACGCGGCTCTGAGGGTCATACCGTGGCTTTTGATCGGCTGCATATCAGCTCACCCAACCTACATGGCGCTCTGGTCCGGCAGCTGACCCGGCAATTTGAGGCGAGCGGCGTGGAACTGGTCGAAAGCGCTACCGGGGCGAGTTACAGTTTAGTGATCATGAACGAGGATGCGCAACGGCGCACCGCAACGGTCAGTGCAAGCGCCCGTGTTTCGGAGCGCTCATTAACTGAAATAGTCGAATTCGTAGTGCTTGATCGGCAGGGGGCACCGGTTATTCCGCGCAGCAAGGTGATGGTAGAGCGCATTTTCGAATACGACGAAAGCAATGTTCTTGCCGCGGACGATGAGACCCGCTTACTGAAGCGGGAAATGCAGGAAGACCTGGCGCGGCAAATCTACAATCGCCTGCGCCTGTTGAAGAAACCAGCATCCGCCAATGCGCCTGCAAGCTGAGCAACTGCACCAACACCTCAACGAGGGCCTGGCGCCGATTTACGTGGTCAGTGGCGACGAACCGCTGCTGATTCAGGAAGCCAGTGATGCCATTCGCAGCGCTGCGCGGATCAGTGGGTTTGGTGACAGGGAACTGTTTGATGTCAACCAGCATTTCGACTGGCATCAGGTACTCAACGAAGCCAACAGCCTGTCGCTGTTCGCTGACCGGAAAATTCTCGAATTGCGCATTCCCTCGGGCAAACCCGGCAAAGAGGGCGGCAAATTTTTCGAGACCTACTGCGAGAGTATTAGCGCCGATAATCTGTTATTAGTTATCTTTCCCAAGCTGGATCGCAATGCGACTAACAGTAAATGGTTTCGCACCCTGGACAATCACGGCGCGACCATTCAGGTCTGGCCAGTCACCGTGGCACAAATGCCCGCATGGATAAGCAAACGCCTGCAACTGGCTGGCGTCAAAGCCAACAAACAGGCCATTGACATCCTCGCTGATCGAGTTGAGGGTAACTTGCTGGCCGCCCGCCAGGAAATCGAAAAACTCAAGCTCCTCGCAGAGGATGGCGTCATTGACGCAACGACAATGTCCACTGTTGTCGCCGACAGCGCCCGCTATAGCGTCTTTGATCTGGTCGACCGGATACTTGCAGGGGACAGTGAAGCGGCGGCCCGTACCCTGCGCGGCTTGCGCAACGAAGGCGCCGAAGCCAGTGTTGTCCTGTGGGCGCTAGCCAGAGAACTGCGTATCATGGCAAAAGCTAGCGAGCAAATCGCAAACGGGGCACATACCGACTGGGTACTCAAGAACCTCGGGGTGTGGGACAAACAAAAACCGCTGTTGCGCAAAGCGTTACAACGCTTGAAACCCGCACAACTGACAATGCTGCTGCGGCAGGCAGCAGGGGTCGATCGAGCCATCAAAGGCATGAGTCAGACGCCACCCTGGCAGGAATTAACGACAATGGCCTTAGGTATGAGCGGCGCCAACCCTGTCCACCCACAGAATTTGCGTCTGGGATTACGCGAGCAGGCAACTTTCTGAATTGCAGATATTCTGAATTCAAAATACTCGGAGTTACTGGTATGCAGCATTGGCTATGCTCTGCTATCAAAGCGCTAACAAATCAGCCGCCCTGGACACTGCGCACCAATACGTAATGAGACACTATTCTTCTCCCCTAAGCTGGAATCAATACATTGGGTAAGCGAAAAGACAGAAATAAAACTGACCGCCTGGGTCATTACTCACCTCGTTTTTGGCTGTCGTGGCTGGCTGTTGGCCTGACATGGGCATTGGCCAAACTACCGTACCGGGCTCAGCAGGCCATTTCACGCTGGCTGAGCCGGCTGACCATGGCAACGGGGTCATCGCGGGTCAAAACCATTCGCCGCAATATCGACCTGTGTTTTCCGGAGCTTTCCACGCAGGCGCGCGAGGAGCTGATAGCTAAAAATCTGTATTCAACCATTTTTATGTTTTTCGACTTACTGGCTATGGTCTGGGGCTCGAAAACATCAGTCTTAAACAGAGGCCGCGTGTCCGGCGAACAACACTTGCACGACGCCCTGGCCATGAACAAACCGGTAATACTGGTTTCCTGCCACGCCACCAGTTTTATGCTGGCTTTGGCCAAATTGTCTGCAATCACCCCCTATTCTGCGGTCTACCGACGCATGGATAACCCGGTGCTGGAAAAACAGCTATACCAGCGCGCTGCCGGCAAATACCCGATCGAAACGATTCACCGCAAAGAAATTCCTTACATGCTCAAACAACTGGCGAATCAGGGCGTTGTTCTGATCGTACCCGATCAGGATTTCGGTCCAAAACGCAGCACCTTTATTCAACATTTTGGCATCGACACCGCGACCATCACCGCCATTCCCCAATACGCCAAATCGGCAGATGCTTGCGTCCTGCTGGTGTACAGCTATCGAGAACCAAATGGACATTACGTTCTGCAAATAGACCCCGTGCT
>JBFJZC010000257.1:0-4430 GCA_041622295.1 Porticoccaceae bacterium | reverse complement strand
CTGGACTCCATATTTATCAATTATCATCTGCTCAACAGTGTAACCGACTGCTGAAATTTCGTGAAACAAGGCGCCAACCCGTTTAGCTAACCAATCTTACTGATGCGCCGGAATGTGGCTTGCCTGCTCTCGCCAGGTAAACGCGTACTGCTATGCTAAAGTACAACGCTAAAATACAACGAAAACGTACAGCAAGTAACGTACAACAGTTGAAGTAAAAAGCCGACCCAGATTAACCCCGAAAAGGAATGTAAAATGCGTTTTGTATCCTGGAACGTCAACGGCATCCGCGCCGTGATGAAAAAAGATTTCGCGACGTCGCTGCATAATTTTGCCGCGGACATAGTTTGCCTGCAGGAAACCAAAGCGCAGGATGACCAGGTCATGGAAGCCGTCGCCAGTATCGACGGCTTCCATGTGTACTGCAATTCGGCGGACAAAAAAGGCTATTCGGGCACGGCCATTTTCAGCAAGACTGAGCCACTTTCCATCCACTACGATATGGACTCACCCGAACACAATCTGGAAGGTCGAGTTCTCGCCCTGGAATACGACACGTTTATTCTGGTGACCGTTTATACGCCGAACTCCGGGGCCGAACTCAAGCGGCTGGACTACCGGCAGCAGTGGGACCGGGATTTTCTGACCCATATCAAGCAGCTGGAGCAGCACAAGCCAGTGATCGTATGTGGCGACCTGAACGTTGCGCACCGGGACATCGATATCGCGCGACCCAAAGCGAACTACAACAAAAGCGCGGGTTATACCCAAATCGAAATTGACGGCATGGATAACCTGCTGGCGGCGGGCTTTATTGACTCCTTCCGCCACCAGCATCCCGACGAGGTCAAATACAGCTGGTGGAGTTATCGAGCCGGCGCCAGGGGTAAAAATATTGGCTGGCGCATCGACTATTTTCTGGCCTCAGAAGCGTTGCGCGAGCAGATCCAGCACACCGACATCCTCAACGAGGTGATGGGTTCGGATCATTGCCCGGTAGTGCTGGATATAAATCTGTGAACATAACCTGATTAAGCCCAAAAACGCCCCACAAGACGGGGCGCTGCAGATGGTTTTTCTCAGGCGTCGATACGCGCAGTGGCCTTGCCGTTGATCACCGGCTGACCTTCCTGGTTTACCGTGACCACATCGAGCTCTGCGACCTGCACCCCACCTTCTTCGTGGATATCGGTGACCGTGGCTTTGGCGATTAAATCGTCACCCGGCCAGACCTGGCGGGTAAAGCGCGCACTGTATTTGGTAAGCCGGCCGTCACCGACCCAATTGGTCAGCATCACGCCCGTCGCGCCCATGGACAACATACCGTGGGCAAAAACACCGGGGTATCCGGCTATTTCTCGCGCGTACATTTCATCGGTGTGCAGCGGCATGTAGTCGCCAGAAGCGCCGGCGTACTGCACAATTTGTGTGCGGGAAAGATTTGTCGCCACTTGCTCTTCGTGGGTATCGCCAACTTTTAGTTTACTTGCTTTAAGTGCCATGATGATCTCCTGAATTCTGTACCTGCCGCCTGTCGCCAGCATTGCAATGTTTAACCGCCTGAAGCCTGCGAACCGCAGCTCAATCCTGGGAAACCGCTTTGCCGGTGGTAACGCCTACGGAGGTAGCGGTCACGACCAGCTCACCCTTCTGGTTGCGAAACTCGGTGATGACTTCACTGAACGACATGGTGCCGCCACGTCGGCCTTCCTTTTCCCAGCTCTTGCCACGCTTGGTGGTGACCGTCAGGTCATCGCCCGGGCGGATGGGCTGGTGATAGACGTATTGCTGCTCAGCGTGCAGCATGCGCGCGCTGTCGCCGCCACCACCGCTTTTCTCACCCGCTTTCCTGGCTTTTGGTTTGATGCCGGTCGCTTCCTTTCCGGAGCCAAACCACGGTTCGCCAATGACCGGCCGCAGGGGGAATTTGGGGTCGTATTGTGAGCTGGCCTGGACAAAGGTCGGCGGCGCAACGACGCCACCGGGCTCCGTGCCTTTAGCGTATTCAGCATCGTAGTAAATCGGGTTTTTGTCGCCCACTGAGCGGGCGAATAACATGATTTGGCTGGCATCAACTGGAAACTTGAACTCGGCCATTGGTTTCTCCTTATCGGTATGGTGGAATCGGTATTATGAACCTGGCATTTTTAGTTTATATGCTTTCTATTTAAGTACTGAACGTTTATGTTCTCTCGGTTTATTTATTGTTTCCATTTATTGTTTCGATTTACTGTTCGGCTCCATATTAATGCTGTTCGGCGCCATAATAATAGCGCCGCACCAGTTTCAGAAACTTCCTTCAACACCATTCAGGCAAGGCGGTGCTACGTAGCCCCTGGTGGGCCGCATATGGTATCAGCGCCAGGGCTCGACCATTATCTTGGCATGTTTCTCTGGATCAGCCAGTTCATCAAAGGCCTTCGCCACACCATCCAGACCCACCCTGCCGGTGAGTAGCGGTTCGACGTTGACCTTACCTTCAGCGATATTGTGCAGCGTCGTAGCAAATTCATCACCACGATAAGCCAGCACGAACTGAATGTTAATCTCTTTGCCAATCGCCCGGTACGGCGTAATCTGATCCGCCTCCATGCACAACCCAACGACGACGATGCGGCAGCCCCGCTGCGCGCCCGCCATCATCAGGTCTATCACCCCTGGCACGCCAACACATTCGAAAAACACGCCATTACGATACTGCGGTCCAATACTAAAGGGGTTATCAGGGAGATCTTTGGCTTCTATAACGGCTAAATCGGCCCAGCTTTGGTAGGGTGAGTTGGTGGCCGGATCGACCACAATATCCGCACCGAGCTGTTCGGCTAACTTTCTGCGCGTTGGGCTAAAATCGGCCGCGATGATCGGGCCTACACCCTTTAATTTGAGCGCGGTAATAACCGCCAGTCCAACGGGGCCGCAACCGATAACCAGGGGCACTTCATCACCCTGTAGATGCGCCATCTCAACCGTGTGATAGCCAACCGCCATAGGTTCCGTCATTGCCGCCAGCTCCGGCGCCAGGCCGTTGCGTACAGGTAACAACAGCGCTTCTGACAGGACCATTTGCTGCCCATAACCCCCGGGCGCGATATTGGAATAGCCGACGGTTTCAAGCTTGCCTGCGCGCGCCAGCAGGGGCATCGCACAGACCCGGGTACCCGGTTTTAGTCGCCGTTCGGTACCGATGCCATAGTCCAGAATTTCAGCGCAGAACTCATGCCCCATCACAATGTCACGGCTGAGATCCATATCAAACAGCCCACCTGCTTCGGCGGACTGGGCCACCAGGTGATGGCCGTGTTTGAGCGTATGCAAATCCGATCCGCAGATACCGCACACCAGGGTTTTTACCAGCACCTCACCGGGCCCTGGGTCTGGCGCGGGGATCTCGTCGACCACTAGTTGCGAATTCCGCATCACTGCTGCTTTCATACCTACCCCCGCCAGGTTTTATAGTTATCCTGCCCTTGGCCAAGCCGTGCGTGTCAGACCGACAGCAGCATTACCTTAACGCTGCAAGCGCTCGACATCCACCGAAACGGTTAAGACCTGGGATGCTCCGCCCTCAAAAATCACCCCGCGCAACGGCGTTACGTCGGAGTAATCTCGCCCCCAGGCTGTCGTAATATGTTGTTTAGTCGGTACATTATCATTGGTCGGATCAAATTCGAACCAGCCCTCGCCGGGCGAGTAAACGGCAAACCAGGCGTGAGACGCATCCGAGCCAACGAGCTTTTTGGTACCCGCCAGCGGTATCGTTTCGAGGTAACCGCTGACATAGCGAGCCGGAAAACCCAGCGAACGCAAACAGCCGATCGCCAAATGGGCGAAATCCTGACAGACGCCGCGGCGCTTCTCCAGCACCTCATTAAGCGGCGTCGCCACAGTCGTCGACCCGGGCTGGTAGGTAAAATCAGTGTATATACGATGGGTGAGCTCCCGTACCGCACTGAGCAATGAAACATTGTCGCGAAAAGACGGCGCCGCGTAGGCGCGCAGCGCTTCGGAAACATCAATCATGGGCGAGCGCAACACATATTCTCTCGCCAACAGGGTCTCTTCATCCTTGTTAGTGCGCAGTTTTTTAAGCGCCTCGGCACAGGTGTTGCCAAAACCCAGATCGACACCTGGGTCCGTCCGCTCGTCGTTCAGACGAACCGTGCTTTCGACCACAATCTCCAGACTACTGTGTCTGTTTTCCACTGAAAAGTAGCAGACTTTGTTACCAAAATAATCAGTGCGGTGCTGCAGGTTTATCGGATAAGGATTGACGGTTATGTGACTTTCCAGGCATTGCTGATATGCGGCATCGCGCGGCATCAAATGTCCGTAGTTATAGCACAGCGCCACCGGCTGGTCGTAGTTGTAATGGGTCAGGTGTCTGATTCGATAGATCATCACTCGTCCTCCCAACGGCTGGCTACCAACTG
>JBFJZC010000256.1:0-4436 GCA_041622295.1 Porticoccaceae bacterium | reverse complement strand
GGGTGCGGTATTTCCAGCGGTCCTGCGGTGACTGGGTGATTTCGTACAGGCCGAGGTCATGGTGTTTTGCCTCTGAAACAGCGGCGATAATCTGCTTGTCCACGTCGACGAATTTGCCGGGGGCGATTTGAACTCTGGTTTTGCCTGGCGAGTTTTGCATCGCGGCCTGGTAGCCGATGCCGGTATTGTGCAGTTGGTTGTCGGTAAACAGGGCGTACTTTTCGTTCGTATTACGAATATTGTTAATGTTGCCGATGCTGTGGCAACTGCTGCAACCGCCCTTGCCGGTAAACAATTTAAAACCCGCTGCTGCGGCAGCGCTAAACGCGATAGTGGCACCGCCGTTGTCAGCCTGGTTACCAAAATACCAGCGGTCAAAGGCCGAGTCGGCGGAGTTTAGTGTGCGCTGATAGCTGGCCAGGGCCATGCCGATGGTTGCCATGGTTGGCCCGCTTTGAAAGGCTGTTTCAAAGAGCCCCGCGTAGTCTGGCAGTGCCCTTATTTTGTTTACCACGTAGCCAATGGATGGATTGGCCATTTCGTTAGCGGCCAGTAACGGTCCCCACACCTGTTGTTCGAGCGAATATTCGCGGCCATCGTGAAACAATCTGTTCAGGTAAGCGACGTTGTACAGCGTAGGCGCATTGCGCCTGACAGTGCGGCCTTCGATACCGACGGCGGTGGCCATTTCATTATTGCTGAAACCCTGGTTTGGCACATGACACATGGCGCAGGAAACAGTGTCGTTAAGCGACAGTCGGCGATCAAAAAACAATTTGCGACCCAGATTAACGCTGACTTCGGTAAGCGGGTTGTCGGCGGGTACTGGTGGTAGGGGTAGACCCAGTTGTGGTTGGGTGGCCCAGTACAGCGGGGCCTGTGGTGTGGTGGCAGTGCTGGGCGAGGTTCTGGGTGAGGTTGCTGGCGAGACAGGCTTTTGTGTCTGCGCCCTTTGCTTTGCCTGCAGCGTCTCGATATCGGCAATGACGGTGTCTGGATGCAGAAAAGATGTGCTGTAAATATTGCGAACTGTTTTATCCGGGTCGATTAAAAACACGCGCAATATGTGTGAGAAGCGCCCGGTATCCTTGCCATCCGCGGAGACGACCTTGGCAACGGTCTGACTGTAGCTGTTAAGGATGGGCTGCAACATGTCATCGCCGCTGGTGGTGATGAATTTCCAGTCTACCGAGCCATTCATAAAATACTCCCCATAACGTTGCATTGCCTCGGGGGTATCGTGCGCCGGGTCAAAACTTAGCGTCACCATACGCAGGCTGGTGCTGAGGTCTGGTCGTTCTTCGAGTTTGCGTTTTATTTTGTGGAGGACAGCGGTTGCCAGCGGGCAGCCGTTAATGTCGTCGCAGGTGGTATAGATAAAGCTGAGTAACACGATGCGGCTGTCAAACAGTTGATGCAGGCGCAGAGCCTTGCCGCTGGAGTCGATGACGTTGCCGTCCGCGGCGTTACCCAGTGCGGGCAGCGAGTAGCTGTTGGGTATGGGCGCAGGATATTCGAGCGGGCTATAACCAGGCGCCAGCACCTCGCCCGCCAGGCTGGGTGTGGAGAATGCCGCCAGCGTGGTTATCATGGTTATCACAGTTATCAGGATCATCACGGCCGGGACAAAAAGCGCAGGGCAACGTCTTTTTGCCAGGCCTGTGTTTTCTGTCACGCCGGTATAAGAAGAAGGTCTGGAGCAAAGCGCACGATCGGCCCTGTTGGGACGCTGGGGGATTATTGTCTGGCACATGCTTATGTGTCCTGGGGTGTACGTCGGCGCACACGTGTTGCGCCCCAATGGCAAAGCTCTGGCTGGATATGACACGAGGCTATCACGACCTGACGCTATCACGACACGAGCCCAGCAATGACATGAGAGTCAGCTCGGTGATCGGGAGCGGGGCCGTCTGCCAGGTTATCCGGATGCTTACTCAATGCATCCGGATGCTCAGCACACCGAAATTTCAGTGCGCTGAAACCCCAAAGCACCGAAATCCCAAAGCACCGAAACCCCAAAGCACCGAAACCCCAGCGTACTTACAGCACCAGCGCCGTCGTATCTAACTCAGTTTTTTACCAACGGCGTGGTCGCTGCGTCTAATACCTGGGCGCTATAAAGCGAATAGGCCCCAAAGCGCATCTGATGTGGTCGCCCCAGGTTTGCAGCCATAAAATCAATGGTGAATTGCTCAACTAATTGCTTGCCGTCCCAGCTGAATAATTTGAAGTATTGCTCGTTGTCCGCGCCCTTTTTATCCCAGTTGGCGAGCAGCGAGGACGTGTAGTACAGCCGTTTGCCGTCCCAGCTCGACGAGACCATGTTTACCTGGGCGCCGATATTTTTTTCATAAATCTGCACAGGTTTGTGAGGGTTTGAAATGTCGAAGCCGCGAGTATTGCCATCCATGAAAGTATTTACCCATAGCATTTTGTCATCACTCTGGATGGAGATGTCCACGGGCAGGGGGATTTTTGCGGGGTCGCCAATATCAGCGACGTCTTTGGCCTGCCACGCGCCCGCTTCGTCTTCGTAAATCAGCCAGATTTTTGAAGTGAGCGCCGTCGTAGTAAAGCAGTAATTGTTATTCTCGCCCCAGGCACAACGGATTTCCAGCGGCGCGCCAGGGACGTCGAAAATCTTTTTGGGTTGCCGGGTGTGCAGATCCCACACCACCACAGTGTTGCCAAAGCGCTTCATGGCAGCCGGGTCATTAAGCATTTTGCCAAAGTCCATCATGTAGTTGGACCAGCCGGTAAAGGATGACGTGACCATCACGTTGCGGCGCGGTAGAGCGCGTATATCGTAGCCATAACCGTCGGCAAATTGCCCGGTTTTAGTAGCACCGCGCAGGTCTTTATCGGTAGGCATCCAGTGGGTGGCGACATGGTCGCCATTGTTGGTGTATTCCACCAAAGCTGTTTTACCGCTGTGATCCTGATTATTGGACAGGCCGGTGATCATCATGCGGCCGGGCAGAGCGTAGGTGGTATGAGGGCCGACGACACCACCGCTGTTCGCGACGAAGTCGGTGATCACCTTATGGAGCGTCGGGTTGGCGGGATCGGTATGCACATCAAAAATAAAAATTTTATTGGTATCGAGGCCGCCAGCCCAGAGGTATTGGCGGTCGTCGGTAAAACCGGAGTGGTGAGCTTCGTTGCGGCCGCCAACCGACAGGCTGTTGATGACCTTGCCGTAATTTTCCGCTTGCGGATTAACCGCCACGGTCACCAGCTTGTCCTGCTCATCGCCGATACCAGGCGCGCCCAGTGTCCAGATGTACACGAAGTCCTCCTGGCCAGTAATCTTGGCCATATAGGGCGACATGCACGTTTCGTCAGCGGTGACGGTGCTGGTCATGACGGTGCTGGTTATAGCGATGACGGTCAGTAAACAGGCCTTGATGGTGTTAAATAACGGTGTGTCAGGTCGATGCTTTTCCATGAGTCACCTTTTTGTGTGTTGTTTTCATCAGTTGCCTGGACCGGCAGCCTGAGCGCGAGTAGTTAAATTTAACTGGGCTGGCTGTGGCAGTATAGATCATGGTGAGTTAAAGGTTGGGGGCAGCCTTTGTCCGAGAGGCTGTTTCAGTAGGTGTGGCGGACCTAGATGTAAGCCAGATACACGCTGTTAGCTGATTCGCCAGCGGTGTAGGGATTGGGGAAACTGACGATGTGGGTTGCCACGCGCTGAAACACTGTTTGTAAACGAGTTGTAAATTCATCTGATGGTAACTCGTTCGACCAGAGCCCGAACACGCCACCCGGCAGAATTTTGCTGTGGAGTATCCGCAGCGAGGCCTCGGTGTAAAAGCTGCTGTTGTGTGGGTTTAGCCAATGATCTGGCGCGTGGTCGATATCGAGCAAGACCGCATGAACCTGTTTAGCGGGGTTGTTTGGGTCAAACCCGCAATCCGGGTCGGTGGCCACAGCAAAAAAATCTGCCTGTATAAGCTGGCAGCGTGGATCGGCGGTGAGTTGCGGGCCAAGAGGAACCAAACCGCGCTGGTGCCAGTCGATGACGGGCTGGAGCAGTTCAATAACGGTGAGCGTTTTGACTGCCGGATTCTCCAGTGCGGTCACGGCGGTGTAGCCAAGACCCAGGCCGCCGACGATCACCTCCAGGTCATCACCGTGAAGCTCGGTAAGGCCCAGACGCGTCAGGGCGATCTCCCCGGCTGTGAACAGACTCGACATTAGAAACTCGTCGCCGAGCTTTACCTCGAACAGAATTTCGCCGTTTAGTCGTGGTTCGGCCCGCCGTCGCAGACTGATCTCGCCGAGCGGCGTGGTTTGATGGTCGAGTTCTTCAAAGCTAACGGCCATGGGTTTTTTCTGTCCGTCGTTGGGCGGTGATACAGGAATCGATTATGAGTATGCTTCTATAAAAACCATAATGCTAAGTTAGCTAATCGTTAAATAATATTACCAGG
>JBFJZC010000255.1:0-4454 GCA_041622295.1 Porticoccaceae bacterium | reverse complement strand
GTCAGGTGTTTCACTTCGATGATGGGCATGATAGCTAATTCTAGTAATAGCTGGCTGCAGCGTGGGTGGTTTTATACCGGCTAAATAATGTCAGCAAACCAGTTCTCCGCGCGCTTAAAGAATAAATAGGCGAATGGCAAAATAAACAGTGTCAGCAAAGCGCCTGGAAGCAGCGCGTTTATATCAGGGGCAATGCCTTTGAGTAATACGCGCTGGAAGCTGTCAATGATCCCCGCCAGTGGGTTAAGGGTGTACAGGGTGTACAGGTGGTTTGACCAATCCCCCGCAATTTGTTCTTCCACCAGTTTTTTGTGCACCAGCGTTAGCGGGTAAATCACCGGCGAGCCGTACATTAACAGCGATAGCGCCACGGGCAGCATCTGCGCCATGTCTCGATAGTAGACGTTGATGGCGGCACCAAAAAAGCTGATGGTGAGGGCGACGGTCATTGTGTAGAGAATAATGACGGGGACCCACAATGCCTGGAGCGTGGGCATCATTTCATAATAAATCATCATACCCGCCAGGATCAGGGAGCTGATAGCGAGCTCAACCAGCTTGGTGACCATGGCGGTGATGGGGAATACTTCTCTGGGGAAATAAATTTTTCGGATGAGTGCCGCATTTGAGGTGACGCTGCCGACCCCCTCGGATGCTGACTCCTGGAAGAAGATCCACGGTAGCAGGGCTGCAAAAGTGAGGATAGGGTAAGGGGTGCCGTCGGTTTCTATACCGATGAAGCTTCGCACCAGGGTGAAGATCAGCATCAGCATAACCGGCTTTAGTACGGCCCATAACAGCCCGAGGTAGGCCTGCTTATAGCGGACGACGATATTTTTTCTGGCCAGGGCAGCGATTAATTCCCGGTATTGGTATAGGTTTCTGACGACTGTAATCATGGGCCGAATGTCTGATCCTTTTAGTGAACGCTGTAGTCCTGTTTCCCTTCGTGCTTCGTCAACCTTGGCTGCCATTGTGGAGTGTTAATGACGTTAACCCATAAACTCGTGTCTTACACTGCTTGCAGCGCGCGTCAGATGATAGCGTGAAATGGCGGGCGACTCATCTAGCGCTGAACCAGGGCTCCTGTACCGATTCGTATACGGGCGCATTGTAACGCGCTCCGACCGTTGAGTCAGCGGCGACGTGCTGCCAAACGAATTCGCTAGAATTCACAATCAGACGTTGGGGCATATATCGCGCCTGGAACGCCCCTGGTTGGTATTAGTGCCGGTGCTTACTGCCCTCCGGTATCGGTGATCTGCTAGATCGAATAGTCTGTTGGTAAGGGGACATGGCTAACCACGTATCGGTACTTGCCAGATTTTTCAGGAGGAATTTTTTCCACTTTATGGAGGCTGATCACCGTGTCCTGGCCGAGTCTTTGTCGCAGCTGCGCGATAATTTCACTTTCTGATTGCTGCTGCCAGCGTTCGTTGCTCACAAACTGAACTTCTAGTTGCTGGGTGGTGTGTTGAACGATCTTGAATTGCTCGACACCGTCAATGGCACGCAGGACATAGATGACCGCCAGCGCGTGCATGATGGTGCCATCGGACCGAACGATAAAATCAGTGGATCTGCCGATGATTTCGTCTATCACGTGTAAGCCGCGCCCAGCCAGACAACGTTGGCCGCTGGCCTTGACCATATCGCCGGTGCGATAGCGTATAAAGGGTTGCGCCTGGGAACAAAGCCCGGTGATGACGGCTTCCCCGGTTTGGCCGGGTGTGACTGGGTGACCTTCGCCATCAAGTATTTCCAGGATCATATTCTCGCTGGACAGGAGCATTTGACCCTGGGGCGTTTCGTGGGCTGTGAATCCGGCATCTCGACTGCCATATTCGTTGGCAACCGGGACACCAAAGGTCTTTTGAATAATGGCGCGTTGCTCAGGGTAGAGCGGTTCACCGGTGGTGCAAACTACCTTGAGGTGAGGGCAGTGTATGGGACGCCCGCGGTTCCTGATGTGTGCCGCGAGTAAGCTTAAACTGCTCGCATATCCGTACATGCACTTTGGTTGAAACTTTTCGATGGCTTGAGCGTAACGCTCCATATTTTCGACCGACATGTCGAAGGCGTTGAGCAGCAGTTGATTTATAAGGCGGTCGCGAAACTGCTTGATACGGTCTGTTTTAGCCAGTTCGACGGGCGCGCCCCAGAGATACACCTCCCGGTCACCGACATTCACCCCCCACCAGCTGCGCGCGCGTATTCTGCCAGCGATATCCGATGCCTGGCGGGCTTTGCCGTAGTAGAAGATCAGTGGTTGACCACTGGAACCACCGGTGTTGTAGAGGTCGCTGCCGCCGGGAACGCCTGGCCAGGCAATCTGGTCGCGATGGCCCTGTGCATCCAGCTTGTCCATGGTGGGCAGGCGGGCGAGGTCGGCGAAGCTCGGTACCTTATTCGCGCCTAGTGGTATTTGGGCTTGCTGTATCCGTTTGGCGTGCCAGGGTGAATGTTCCAGGGCATCTGACAGCAGCGCTTTGAGTTTAGTTTGCTGGATATGCTCGATGGCGCCGCGATCCAGCCATTGCGTTCTCTGGAGACTTCTGGCGTAGGCGCGAGTTGGCCGTCTGCGCAGTAATTCATGGGCAGGGAAAATAAGTTTCTTAACAATGGTAGGGGGAAGGTAAGTCACGGGTAGCTGGTGGGATCTTCCTGATGCCGTCCTCTTGGTGAAATACTTATGCGCTGACTACCGTTGATAGTTCATAGTGATAGTTCATATGGATAGTTCATATTGCTAGCTCATGTCGACGGCTCAGCACGCTATTCATATGTTTCCCTGCACTTCCTGTTGCTTTTGCCATGGCCAGCGGCGAAGGTACTGAAGGCGGGTGATCATAGCATTTTGAGGATATGCCGGGGTGATAACGCCGTCTCAGTACGCAATGACAGCAAAGCAGTTGTAGCTGAACCGGGTTCGGTCGAGCTCGGTAAGATCTGCGGATACGTCAGTGGGCGATGGCGTTGGGGATTGTTGCTGATGCCGGGTATTTATTAGCGCTTGTCGAGAATACAAAAATATATGTCAATAACGAGGTGGCAGCCTGGTGTGGGTTGATCACCAGCGCATTTTTTCTGGGCATGACGTTTTTTTGGGCTTTACCTGTAATCTGGTTTCACCGCTGCCTGGGCCTGACAGGACAAACAAAAACAACAGGGTGGTCGATAGCCTGTTTAAAAAATAGGGAAGACGTTTTTTCATGGTAAATCGATGGTATGTTTTCGGGGCCTTGTTTGCCTATCTACTGTTTGTGGTCTACGGCAGCCTTATCCCTTTTGATTACCGTGAGCACAGCCTGGCCGAGGCCTGGGTAAAGTTTGCCGATATTCGTTATCTGGATCTGGGGCTCGGCTCACGGGCCGACTGGATCGCCAATATCGTGCTGTACATTCCGCTCTCGTTTTTAGCTTGTCTGTGGCTGTTGGGGACGCGCCATGTGAGCTTTGTGCGTTACCTGGCGTTACTGGTGGTGCTGGCCGGTGTGTTGGTGGTGGCAGTGGCGGTGGAGTTTGCACAGATCTTTTTTGCGCCGCGTACGGTTTCCATCAATGATCTTATTGCAGAAACTCTGGGGGCTCTGGCGGGGCTGGCACTGTGGCTGTTTGGTCGCGGCTGGTTGCAGCATATGTGGCAATCTTTTCGCGAGGGTGGTCGGCGGTCGATTATTGCGGTATTAAGCGCCTACGCAGTTTTTAATGCTGCGCAGTCTTTGTTTCCCTTCGATTTCGTGGTCGCCCGCAGTGAACTCGCCTGGAAACTGGGCTCGGATTACTACGGGTGGCTGTTAGCGGGCGATTGCCCCTCGATGTTGCGTTGTCTGGCGCGTTTGCTGGGGGAGTTGCTTGCGACAGCGCCCCTGGGTGTGCTGGCCTCACTGGCCTACCCGCGCCTGGGTTCGGTGAATGGTTCGGGCATGCGCAGAGCCCTGGTCATCGGCTTGTTGCTGGGGCTGGTTCTGGAGCTGGTGCAATTTTTTCTGGCATCAGGTGTGAGCCAGGGCTTATCGGTGGTGATGCGCGGGTTGGGTCTGATGCTGGGTGTCGCGCTTGGTCGGGGCCTGCGACATTTCGGGCCACATGGGGTCGCGACGGTGGCGCGCGTACTCTCGTTGTTTGCCGCCGTTCCTTATCTGCTGGTGCTGGCGGCATTGGCGGGCTGGTTCGATCAGGCCTGGTTGCCGGTAGCGCAATTTAGCGCAGAGCTGTCTGGCGTCCGGATGATGCCGTTTTTCTATCATTATTTTTCGACAGAAGCGCAGGCAATGATGAGCCTGTTAGCGAATACAGCGATGTATCTACCGGTCGGGTTGGCGGTGTGGGCGTGGTACCGTCCTGCGTCGTCGCATTATGTTGCCTGGCCCGCTCGCGGGGGTGTCATGGTGGCAAGCTTACTCGCGGGCGGCCTGGCTTTAGCCCTTGAGCTGGGCAAGGTGCTGGCACCT
>JBFJZC010000254.1:0-4458 GCA_041622295.1 Porticoccaceae bacterium | reverse complement strand
GGGCGTAGACATGGTATTTTTCTGCCAGTGCGGCCAGAAAAGGATCATCTTTGGTGATGCCGCCAGCGCCGTGGAGAAACAATAAATCCGGGCCAGAGCCGCCTTCGATGAGATGGATGTTCGCGCGCGGTGCCTTAAAGGTTTTTAGCTCCATGATTAACCCTCCCCGCCGCTAGTTTTGCGTTCTGATATTGGCCCCGGTGTTGCCCTCTTTGTCAGTGGGCTTGGCCAAAAACGGGTGTCGTCGGCGTAGTCGGGCCACATGTCGCGTAGTTTTGGCATGACTTTTTCGGCAAATAGTTTGGTTGAATGCTTGGTTTTATCCATGGGCATGTCACCGATGTGCATCAGGCAGAAAATATTGCCAACGTTGAGGCCTTTTATAAGTTCTTCCATCCGCTCGCGCACGGTGTCGGGGCTGCCAGCAATGACATAACCTTCGTCAACCAGTTGCTTCCAGGGCATGTGTGCCGCTTCACCCAGGTCGGGGCTAAATTGCGACAGGGCTCCCGCCTTGATGGTTTTGATGGTGCGATAACCCGGCGCGTCGGCAAAGCCGGGCGCGACGTGCAGGCAGCGATTAAAGAAGTAGTTGACGTGATCTTTGTACAATCTTTCCGCTTCCGCGTCAGTTTCTGCGACACAAATGGTCTGGGCGAAACCCGCGCGATAGGGTGATTCATCCGGCTCATTGCGTTCGGTCAGGCGGTCCCAGTAACCCTGCAACAGGGCTTTGGCGCGGATATAGCCAGAGAAGCTCAGGTAGGAGTAGGAGTAGGTGTTGTCGAGGCAGAAGTCGTAGGTTTCCACCGAGCCACCGCCAGGCACGTGTATGGGTGGTGGATTCTGAATCGGTTTTGGCCAGGTGTTGACGTAGCGCAGCTTGGTATAGCGACCGTTCCAGGCGAAGGGTTTGGGGTCAGCCCAGGCTCTTTTGATCAGGTCGTGGGCTTCCTGATAGCGCTCGCGGCTCAGCGCCGGAATATCACCGTAGCAATAGTTGATATCCATAGACGAGCCAACCGGAAAACCGGCAACCAGACGACCCCCGGTAATAACATCCAGCATGGCGAATTCTTCGGCGACACGCGTTGGCGGGTTGTACAGGCCGAGTGAGTTACCAAGCACCACAATGGCGGCATTGAGCGCCCGTCGCGAGACAGCGGCAGCCATAATGTTGGGCGAAGGCATCAAGCCATAGGCGTTTTGATGGTGCTCGTTTACCCCGATGCCGTCAAAGCCCAGCGAGTCGGCATATTCGAGCATATCGAGGTAGTCGTTATAAACGTCGTGACCCTTGACCGGGTCGTAAAGGGTTGAGTCGATATCGACCCAGACCGATTTGTTTTTCTGACGGAAATCTTCTGGCAGGTGTGGCCAGGGCATCAGATTAAACCAGGTAAATTTCATGGTTGTCCCCTGTTTGGAGTAGTGGATTTATACGGGTGCTGGCACTGAATTGTGCACCAGCGCACTTAAACCGAGCCATGATACAGCGCAAGAACGTGTCACCCTGTTGCCATAAACTCGTTTTTATGACTGACTGGTTCCCGCCCCTGAGGAGGAGCGAACAGCCGAATTAAGGGCAGCTTTCCGGCGTACAGGCAGCACTCGTCGCCAGGGATTTTTGGTGAATGCGATTAATGGCGTTGAGAAAAACGTCAGTGCCCTGCCCCCCGCTGATGGCAAACATGCCATCAAAGCTAAACGATGGCACACCCATCACGCCATTACGGCGAGCGAACTCAATTTGTTCTTTAACGCGCGCCGTGGCCGTATCGTTGGCCAGAAAGGTTGTTACCTGCTCGCGATCCATGCCCACGCTGACCGCGATATCTGTCAGCGCATCGTTATCGCCTACAAACACACCCCGGCAAAAATAGGCTTCAAACAGGGCTTCCGCCAGGGCATTTTGCAGGCCCTGGGGCCAGGCGAAGTCGAGCAGACGGTGTGCCTGCAAGGTGTTGACGCCGCGTTCAAGTTTTTCAAAGTGGAAATCGATGCCGGAGGCTTTACCGGCCTGGGTAATGTGCTCGAACATGGCGGTGATCCGCTCTGCGCCGTACTTGCGCGCAATGGTCTCGCGATAGTTGTATCCGGCTGCCGGTACCTCTGGATGTAATTGGTAGGGAAACCATTGCACCGCAAAGTCGATATCGGGCCGCTGCGCCATAGCCGCTTCCAGATTTTTCTTGCCGATGTAGCACCAGGGGCAGGCGACGTCTGAAATAATATCTATTTTCACTGCGAAGTCCTCGAACGGGGCTGATGTTTCAGGGCGGACCTTTTGTAGCGGACCTTTTATAGCGTATCTCTTATAGCATAGTACAGGCATCACCGGCAGCTCTTGTATTATCGGGGCCATTAACCAAAAATATTGGCACACTGTTACCACGCCGCCCAGGAAGACGTTCACCATGGCTACACTCAAAGGCATCGCCTACCGCAAAAAGAGCAAGGCTGAAATGCTTGAGATCCGCGCTGTTGCCGTAACGCCGGAGCGTGGCGTGGCGGGGGATTACCGCGGCAGGCCCCATGATCGCCAGGTGACTGTGTTGAGCCTGGAAGCCTGGCAAAGGGCCTGTCGCGACATCAACGTCGACCTGCACTGGACCACCCGGCGGGCAAATTTGCTGGTGACAGGCGTCGAGTTTGGTGCGCACTCGGTGGGTGACATTATTCAGATTGGCGATCTGCGCATGCGTATCATGCTGGAAACCGACCCCTGCCGACGCATGGAGCAGCAACAACCGGGGCTGATGAAAGCGCTGGTTCCAGAGTGGCGCGGCGGCGCGTGCTGCCGGGTCCTTAGCGGCGGTGAGATTGCCATTGGCGACAGCGTGGAAGTGATCTCATCCTGATTTAGCGCGGTGAGCGACGGGTACAGCAAACGGACACGCCTGCTAAATTCATGTAAACACCAGTTAAACTAGAGTTCCGAATATGGCTGGTCTGTGATCACAGCCGGGCTACACTGTCGTTATGGAAAGCACCGCAGCCCGCCAGCTAGACAATCGCCTCTGTGCCAAAGCGCGGCGCGCCCGCGACGCCCGTTTTGATGGGCTGTTTTTTGTCGGCGTTAAAACCACGGGCATTTTCTGTCGACCGATATGCCCCGCGACGCCGCCCAAAGAACAAAACGTTGAATATTTCACCTCCGCCCTGCACGCCGCACTGGCGGGTTTGCGCCCCTGCCTGCGTTGCCGCCCAGAAAGTGCACCGGGGTCGCCGGCCTGGCGCGGTGTGCAAACCACGTTGTCCCGGGCGATCGCGCTGATTGACGCCGGCGAATGGCAAAGCGGCTCTTTGCCGATGTTTGCCGAGCGACTCGGTGTCGGCGACCGCTACCTGCGCAGGTTATTTCGGCAGCATCTCGGTGTGTCGCCGGTAAAATATGCCAATTACCAACGCGCCATGTTTGCCAAGCAACTATTGCAACAAACCGCCCTGCCGATTACCGAAGTGGCATACCGCGCCGGTTTTGGCAGTACGCGACGCTTCAATGATGTGTTTATGACCTTGACCGGCCTCAATCCCCGGCAATTGCGGCGCGCCGAACAGCAAGAAAAGTCCACCAGTCGATCGCTCTCCGTGTTGTTGTCCTATCGGCCGCCTTACGACTGGGCGGGCTTACGTGATTTTTACCGCACACGGCAAATCGCCGGTATGGAGCGCCTTACCGCAGAGAGCTATAGCCGCACCTGTCATTTTGGCGACTGTGCTGGGGTATTTACCGCGACCCATCTTGCCGCCAGGCACGCGTTTCGGGTGGAACTTGAGTTAGACAAAGCGGAGTTCACCCTGCCGGTCATTCAGCGCATTCGCCGGGTGCTGGATCTCGATGCCGACGTCGCCACCATTGCGGCGGATCTGGGCAGCCATCCATTGCTGGGGCAGTTGCACCGCCCCGGCTTGCGCCTGCCGGGTATCTGGTCACCCTTTGAGGCGGGGGTCAGAGCGATTCTCGGTCAGCAGGTGTCGGTCAAGGCGGCCCACAGGCTGGTGACGCGGCTGGTTCAGGAGCTGGGAGAATCCGTCGGCGCAGCTTCGGCATCCGGCACAGATAGCGATTTGCCGCATCTGTTATTCCCGACGCCCGCCGCGGTGCTGGCATCAGAGCTTGATTTCCTGGCCATGCCGGGGCGGCGCAAACAGGCACTGCGGGCCTTAGCCGACTATCTTGAGCGGGGCGAGACTGGCAATCTTGAGCGTGGCGAGACTGGCAACGCCTGCGGTACCGACAGCCCTGGCAATGCGCAAACCGAATTCGACCATTGGCTCGCCCTGCCCGGCATCGGCCCCTGGACTGTGCAGTACACCGCCTTTCGCATGGGCAACCCGAATATTTTTCTGGCGGGGGATCTCGGCGTTAAAAATGCGCTAAAAAAACTCGCGGCGGATGATGGTGCGGTTAATGCGGTTAATGCCGACCAGAGTAATGCTGATCAAGTTAATGCC
>JBFJZC010000253.1:0-4479 GCA_041622295.1 Porticoccaceae bacterium | reverse complement strand
GGACTCTATCCTGGCGTCACGAATCAGGTCGTAACGGCCTTTATTCAAGACCATTCCACCAACAATTTTACTGCCGTCACCGAGGGTTTTATTGAGGCACATGATGGCGAAGTCTTCGGTAAAGTTCATGGGCAACCACCGATAAAAATGTACGTTCTGCCAGTAGCGCGGCCCCCAGCTATGATCCCGCAGGCCGAGACCTTCGATTGAGTAAGTCTGGTCGCCGATAACAAAGGTGCCGCTACCAGCAATATGTTGCTCGTAGTGGCCAAGGTATAAACCCGTGTTTGGATTATCGAGCCAGGGCGAACCATCAGCCAGCACGGGCTCACCACCGTACATGGGTGATACGCCGCGGTATTTGAGTTCCACCTTGCAGTGTAATTTGGGATTTGCCTTAAAGGCCTTGCCGGGGTCAATCATCTCGTGGGGGTTTTTCAGCAGCAGCACCTCACCGCTGTATTTCACGGTCAATGCCTGGTAGGGCTGATCAACAATAAACTGCATACCACCGGCATTGAAGGCCTTGTTATCACTGATTTTGGCCCGCTGAAACATAAAGGCGACCGAACCATCCGGCAGGTAAATGCAGGCGGTCATCTCTGCATAACCCTCGTTGGCGCGATTGCCGATGCGAAACCAGCCACCGATCTGCCCCTTCGGGTCATAGACATTAAAATACATGCTCTCGTTATAGTTTTCCTCCGGCCCCAGGGGATGCATATATTCATCGGCGGGGTCGAGCTTCAGATACGCGCCTTCAGGTAATTCCACCGTCATTTCTCCTGATTATAAAAACTGAGTTATCGCTATAGCCGTTTGTTACAGCGCGGCTTGCAGATCAAGGCGTCGTCCGGGGCGACACATCCCATTACGCATAGCGGCTCCCCGCCGCCGCATCTGGCGGAAAGATTCTGTTGATGGCTTCCAGCTCAGCAGCACTCAGCTCCAGGTCTACCGCGCCAGCATTGCTATCGAGATTGGCGATACGCCGCGTGCCCGGGATAGGAATAATTTGCTCACCCTGGGCCAGCAACCAGGCCAGTACCAGTTGCGCAGGCGCGCAGCCCTTATCCGCAGCCATAGTTTTGATCTGCTCGGTGAGTTTGAGGTTGTGCTCGATATTGCCCGGCTGGAAACGGGGGTTGGTTTTACGAAAATCCTTATCACCCATATCATCGGTATCGGTAATGGTGCCAGTCAAAAAACCGCGACCCAGCGGACTGTAGGGTACAAAAGCAATATCCAGCTCTTTACACACCCCGAGTACTTCAGCTTCCGGGTCGCGGGTCCACAGGGAATATTCGCTTTGCAGCGCGGCTATGGGATGAATCTTGCTGGCGCGACGAATCAATTCTGGATCAGCCGATGCCTCAGACAGGCCCAAAAACCGCACCTTGCCCGCAGCGACCAGCTCGGCCATGGCGCCCACAGTTTCTTCAATGGGCGTTTTGGGGTCAACACGATGCTGGTAGTAAAGATCAATGCAATCGATACCGAGGCGCTTTAAGCTGGCCTCACAGGCGGATTTGACATATTCGGGCCGACCATCAACCTGTATTTCCAGGCCACCTTCCGGCTTTAACTTCGCCCCGGCAATACCAAATTTGGTGGCGATAAAGGCCTGATCACGGCGATCGGCAATAGCGCGGCCAATCAACGTTTCATTGTGGCCCTTGCCGTAAACGTCAGAGGTATCAAGAAAATTTAGCCCAATGGCCAACGTATGGTGCAGCGTGGCAATAGATTCACCCTCATCCGCCGGGCCATAAAAATCTGACATCCCCATACAGCCCAGACCAATGGCTGATACCTGCGCACCACTACTGCCTAATGTTCGATATTTCATCGTTCACCCCTGGATTATTCTCTATCCATCGCATTCTGGAAGGAAAGCACTAATATGTTGTGCCAACGTAATGCAACGGCCGCTAAGTAGCTGACTATGCAGAAAATCCGCATCAGAAACCCTGCGGCCGCGTGGTCTACACCTACAAATTTATCTCGGTCTGCTGATCGGCTTTTTTCAGCGCTTCGCACTGATCCGCCCAGTCATAACCGCTGAGTATCCGGTCAAAGCGTCCCTGGATTAGACTGCGTAGATTCGGGTCCGTAAATATATAGGGCTGGTCATCGATAATCGCTTCGAGCACCTGCTCGCCGACGATATCGGGGTTCAGGCCTTTTTTCAGCATTTCCACCATCTGCTCTGACTTCTTGTCGGTGGCCCCGCCGTAGTTATCGCCACGGTTGCGGGCTGAGGTGCCGAGATTCGTATTAACCACGCCCGGACACAGCACAGAGACACCAATATTGTCCTTCTGATGTTCCGCCATCGCTGTTTCCGACATCGCCACTACGGCGTATTTTGAGGCGTTGTAAGCGCTGAGCTCTTTAAAGGAAAACATACCCGCCATGGACGCGGTATTGACGACATGACCACCTTCGCCGTGGGATTTAATCAGTGGCATAAAAGCCTGCAAGCCCCACACGACGCCCCACATGTTGACATCTATGGTCCAGCGCCAGTTTTTCTCGCTGGTGTCCTCGGCGCTACCGCTGGCGCCAACACCGGCATTGTTCACGCAAACATGGACCTTGCCGAACGCCTTGATGGTGGCATCCGCCGCTGCAAACACCGAATCCCGATCAGTCACGTCAACGACCACGCCAGCCACATCGCGGCCCTTGCCTTTCAGCTCTGCAACTGCCTTATCCAGCGGTTCTTTTTGAATATCACCGAGCATGACTTTCATGCCTGCGGCGGAAAACGCCCGCGCCATGCCCAGACCCATGCCGCTGGCGGCCCCCGTGATAAACGCTACTTTGCCTGCTACATCTTTCATCGTTTGCTCCTGTTAAATGATTATTTTGGCAAAGTCCGCCAACCAACATGGGAAATCGGACTTTTCTGCCTGACTAATTGCTTTGTTGTTTGAATATATAACATCGTAGGACTGACGGGATAGCTAAAACAGACAATCTCTCTTGATAAAGCCTGCCCCGTGTCAGCAACGGTCACCCATCGAGTCATAGCAGGACTCCCCGTCTATACTGCTTAGAATAGCCGTCAAGATTGCCCCAACCCAATAACAAAAAGGACTCAGCGATGATAGAAGAACCAGCCTTTCAGTACATCAAGACCAATGGCGTCACCCTGCGCACCGTCGTTAAAGGGGAAGGACCGCTGGTGATCCTGCTCCACGGCTTCCCCGAGTTCTGGCATTTGTGGCGGCATCAGATCGACCCTGTTGTGGCGGCAGGTTATAAGGTCGCGGTGCCCGATCAGCGAGGTTATGCCGGTAGCGATGCCCCCGAGGCCATTGAGGATTACGACATCCTTCACCTGACGGGCGACGTGGTGGGCATCGCTGATGCCCTGGGTTATGACGATTTTATTGTTATCGGTCAGGACTGGGGCTGCATTGTTGCCTGGCACACCGCCCTACTTTATCCAGATCGTGTCAGTGCGGTGATGGGCTTATCGGTACCCTATTGGGGTCGAGCGGAAAATCCGGACTCACTGGTTAATCCCCCCAGTCTGGATGGCAAGTACTGGTACATCCGCAACTTCCAGGAGCCCGGTGCTGAACTCGGGTTAGAAGCCTACCCGGAAGCCTCTTTGCGGATGACTTATTATGTGATTTCGGCCGACAGCCCACCAGGGTTGTGGATGTCTCAGGTTGGCTACCCTGCCGATGCCAGTATGGCAGAGATGTTTGATGTACCCGCCGAACTGCCCGCCTGGCTAAGTCAGGAAGACCTGGATTACCACGTCGCACAGTTTAAAAAGAATGGTTTTCGCGGCGGCGTGAACTGGTATCGCAATATCGAGCGCAACTGGGCGCTAACGCCACAGCTGGCAGGTGCTAAATTCACTCAGCCCGCGCATTTTATCGCCGGCGCTGAAGATGACGTTCTTCTATATGTACCCGACTGGGCGGAACTAATGCCCACCCATTTTGAAGACCTGCGCCGCGTCAAACTGATTGACGGCGCGGGTCACTGGTTGATGCTGGAAAAACCCGTTGAGACCACGGAGGAAATATTACAATTTCTGAGCAATATCAATTAGTTTTATTCCACCCAGATATATCGCCAATGATCTCTTGCAGCCTCGGCGGACAAGAAGTTATCCACATATAACTTCGCACACGGTTCCCCGAACCGGCATTTCTCCGACGCTTATAAGTGACTATTTATTGTCCCGTTATTGATTCCGATCAGTTCGCGCCACATAAACATCGCCTAGGCTGACCTCCACGGGAGGCGCACATTACCCATTGACTGTTAATTTTTCGCAAACTTTTTATTAAAATTATCATTTTCAATTTAGTTGTTTTGAGGAGGAAATCATGGCAGATCCTGCAACTGAAATCGGCAATCGCGAAAGTGTTTCCGCGTTGAGTAGTTTTGACCCGACCAAGATCAGCGACAAACCCCAGTCCTACTACGATGAAATCAAAGCCAAATTTGCTG
>JBFJZC010000252.1:0-4484 GCA_041622295.1 Porticoccaceae bacterium | reverse complement strand
GATTTTAACTTTGATGCGAAACATCAATTTTTCCCGTTCGGTGCGGGTTTCCACTTCCCGTGGTGTGAACTGGGCGCGCGCTGCAACAAAAGAGACTTTTGCCGGGATGACTAGCCCGGTTACTGCATCGAGGATGATGCGTGCATGCGCGCCAATGCTAACTCGACCAGCCTCCGTAGTTGGCAGGAAAATAGTCATGTACACATCGCTTAAATCCAGCACGGTAAGAATCTTGCCCCCGGCCGGTAGCACCTCGCCGGGCTCTGCCAGACGATAAAGCACACGACTGTCCACCGGGGCCTTGAGCGTACTGTCGGCAATATCAGTATTGAGCCGCTCGATACGAGCCGTCACAGCATCGATGGCAGCAATGGACTGCCCAATTAACACCTGGGAGGCTCTTAGCGCAGCCTCTGTACTTAATTTAGCCGTACGATGCTGGTCAAGGCGCTCTTCGGAGACATGGCCCTTTTTTACCAGCTTGAGGGATCGGTTTAATTCCGCCTCGGCGTAAGCTAACTCACTTTTTCGTTGTTCAACGATGGCCTCAGCATACTTTTTTCCCTCTTTGGCTTCTCTCAATCGGGCTTCCGCCTCTCTGAGTTCAGCCTGAAGATCAGCCCAGTCCATCTGGGCGAGCACCTGCCCGGAACCAACCATATCGCCTTCGCTGACCAAGACCTTAGCTATGCGAGCAGAGCGCTTTGTTGCAATGTCATATTCAGTCGCCTCTACGCGGCCATTGCCAGTGGTGATGCCAGCGGGTAAAGCCGGGGCCTGGAAGTGCCGCCACAGCAAAATGCCAGCAAGCGTCATCAGGAGCAGAGCCGCCCCGCTAACTATCCGTTTTAAGCCTGTTTTCATAACAGAATAATTTCCCTAACTGAGATCGTCTATTTTTAAAGAGAGGTTCCTTTAATAGAGATGCCACTCAATTGTTGGTGCCACTTAAGTATTGGTGCCACTTAAGTATTGGTGCTGCGGAGAGCCTAATGCTTAAGAAATACCAATGTTTCTGAAATATGAACCGCTTTGAAATGCTGTTCTAAGAGTGCAGCTATCTTTGATACATTGTCCAATAAACTTCAGCTGATCAAAACCTGTAAAACTGAAGGCTGAAATGTAACAGATATTTACAGTTTAAACTTGTGGTAAATCAAGTAGATGATGGTTGATCACAGTGAAAGTTGAGGGTAGCGTTTGGCGCTGATGGCCTGTGTAGTCTGGATGGCTTAATGAAGGCTTGCTGTTAAATAAGTACAGATCGGTTCTTTTCCATAATGATTTTGAATAGCTGGCTATTAACCCTTCCATCAAGCCAGGTTCGTAAACCCGCTAACGGACTATTCTCAAACCAGCCGAAGTCAACGTTGGCAAATTGGCGGACAAAGGGGGAGATCGCAATATCGGCATAGCTCAGCGTTTCGCCCAGCAGGTAGGGCTGAGCCGTAAGCGGAATATTCAGCTTATTTAAAAATACCAGGCCACTTTCTCGGATATTTCCTCGGGCATTGGCGCAATCTTCGTTGGGATAACGTTGGGGGTATTTGTATCGATCCAGTACCTGTTTAAAACTACTATCATTTTCTGTGACGAGGTCATGGCAAAGCCTTGCTGCAGCATCGGAGATGGATTGTGGCAGCCAGTGCTCAGGATTATTTTGACCCAGTGCCCAGTCCATAATTGCCAGGCTTTCATCCAGCACG
Organism: Porticoccaceae bacterium; assembly: GCA_041622295.1. Taxonomy (GTDB): domain Bacteria; phylum Pseudomonadota; class Gammaproteobacteria; order Pseudomonadales; family Porticoccaceae; genus HB2-32-21. The sequence continues at coordinate 2,778 of JBFJZC010000252.1, read as the reverse complement.
CGACTATCTTCAAGTTGCAAAACCGGCACTGTGCCTTTGGATGACAGAGCCAATATTTCGGCGGGCTATTCCTTTAAAGCGATCTCGGTAATGTCGACCTGGATGCTGGCGCTGTACAGCGCCATTCTTGCGCGCATGGCGTAGGCGCAACGTCGGAAGGTGCAGAGTAGGGGGCGAAGGTTTGACATGAGCTGGGGAGGATACGGGTTTAGAGCATCAGATTAAACGGGGGCAGTTTAATCTGATGCTCTCTGAACCTGGAAGGTGCATCAAGCCGACAGGTCGTAAAACCCCTTACCTTCTTTGGCCAGTTTTGCCAGCAAAGGCGCTGGCTGCCAGTAATGCTCGCCAAACTGTTTGGCATATTTCAGGTAGGCTTCATAAATGTTTTTCAACCCGATCTGGTCGGCCCAGAACATGGGGCCGCCCTTGTAGGCGGGGAAGCCGTAGCCGTTGATCCAGATAATGTCGATATCCAGGGGTCGGGCGGCGATGCCTTCTTCGAGGATTTTTGCGCCTTCGTTAATCATCGGGTACATGCAGCGTTCCAGTATTTCCTGGTCGGAGATCTGCCGTTGTTCGATGCCCGCATCTTTGGCGCACTGGGCGATCAGGTTTTTAACAACGGGGTCGGGGATCGGTGTGCGGCCATCTTCGTAAAGATATATGCCGGCTTTGGTCTTTTGCCCGTGACGGCCCAACTCGACGATTTTGTCTATCCACACCGAGTCGCGTTGTTCGACCTTGCCGGCTTTACGACGCTCTTCTCTGACCTTGTAGCCAACATCGAGTCCGGCCATATCCGCCATGGTGAAGGGCCCCATGGGAAAGCCAAAGTCGAACAGGACTTTGTCAATCTGTTCGGGCGTGGCGCCTTCTTCGACCAGAAAAGCCGATTCGCGGGTGCGAGCGTGGAGCATGCGGTTGCCGACAAAGCCGTCGCAAACACCGACCAGAGCACCAATTTTGCCGATACGTTTTGACAGGTCCATAACCGTGGCAATGACGTCATCGGCGGTAAGTTTGCCGCGGACATTTTCCAGCAGGCGCATGACGTTAGCGGGACTGAAAAAGTGCATGCCGATAACGTCCTGGGGCCTGCTGGTGACGCTGGCAATTTCATCCACATCAAGTGTCGAGGTGTTGGTGGCGAGAATGGCGCCCTGCTTGCAGGTTTTGTCGAGAGTTTTGAACACTTCTTTCTTAACATCCATATTTTCAAACACGGCTTCAATGACGATATCCACATCTTTGATGTCATCGTAGGAGGTGGTCGGTTCAATCAGGGCCATGCGCTGCTCTACATCGGCCTGGGTAATACGGCCTTTTTTAGCGGTGTTTTCGTAGTTGCCGCGAATGGTGGCCAGACCCTTGTCGAGAAATTCCTGTTTTAATTCCAGTAATTTCACCGGGATGCCAGCATTGGCAAAGTTCATGGCGATACCGCCACCCATGGTGCCGGCACCGATAATGGCTGCGGTTTTAATGGTGCGTTTAGCGGTGTCCCTGGGCAGACCGGGTACTTTGGCGACCTCCCGCTCGGCAAAAAAGATGTGGCGCTGAGCGGCAGACTCAGAGGAGTTCATCAACTCCATAAAGAGTTCCTGTTCGCGCGCCATGCCTGCATCGAAAGGCAGTTCAAAGGCGGCGCGAATGCACTTGATGATGTGGAAGGGTGCTAAAAAGCCGCGCTGCTTACGGGCTATGCCTTTCTCGTAATTATCGAATATTTCCGGGCTGACAGGTGCAGGTGTGATATCTCGGATGGCGCGAGGCCCAGTACCGTTCGCGACCAGTTTTTCTGCATAGGCGATGGCCGCCGTCAGCAGATCACCAGCAACGATTTCATCAATAATACCCAGCTGTTTTGCCTGAGCTGCTGGTACATGACCGCCGCCGACTATGAGTTCTAATGCGGCTTCTGCACCGACCAGTCGAGGTAGTCTCTGTGTGCCGCCAGCGCCGGGCAGCAGGCCGAGGTTTACTTCAGGCAGGCCGACAAGGGCGGTGGGGGCCGCGATGCGGTAATGACATCCCAGCGCCACTTCGAGTCCGCCGCCGAGCGCCGTCCCGTGAATAGCGGCAACGATGGGTTTGTTCGCGGTTTCCATGGTACCGATCACCGGGACCAGACCGGGTTCACCCATGCCGGTGGCAAACTCCTTGATGTCTGCGCCAGCAATAAATGTGCGACCTTCACAAATCAGCACGATGGCCTGAACGCTGTCGTCAGCCAGCAAGCTGTCGACGGATTCTTTGAGTCCGGCGCGCACCGATTGGCAGAGGGCGTTAACCGGTGGGTTGTTAACTTTGATGAGGCCAATGGCGCCCTGTTTGGAAAAGCTGACGGTGTCGGACATGGTGGTTCCTCTCTGTATTCTGGTTCGGGAAAGAAATGTGGCGATTTAATTATAGACTTTGAGTGCGTCGACGTAGTTTTCGGCTCGCTCATGGACAGCAATAATATCCAGCAGCGTTTTTCCGTCGGGATTGGTTGCATGAATGTTGCGACCCCGATCCCTGAAGAATTTCAGAAAGGTCTCGAAATTCTCGGCTTTCATACCGCGGTAGGCTTTTTCGAGTACGTGAAAGTCGGGGTCGACGCCTGCCGGCGCTTCGAATTCGAGAAAGGTGAGGATGCGTTCGTCGTCAAATACTTCGCCGAGAACTTTCTGTTTGTCTTTACGTAATGCCATGGGCTGACCTTAAACACTTCGATGAGTGTTGACCTAAAGTAAGTTGTTGAGTTTTTGCAGAAGGATTTCGTTGACCTGCTGG
>JBFJZC010000251.1:0-4495 GCA_041622295.1 Porticoccaceae bacterium | reverse complement strand
TAATCAGGACTGGAAGGTTTATCTCGACAATGTTGAAAACGGCCACTATCAAATTGCCCGCGCAGGCTGGATCGGTGACTATGTCGACCCCAACACCTTTCTGGACATGTGGGTCAGCAACGGCGGCAACAACCTGACAGGCTGGTCAAACCCTGACTACGACGACCTGGTGCTCAACCAGTCGCCTGGCGCGGCCACCCGTGAAGCGCGCTATCTGGCCTTTAAAACCGCGGAAGCCATTCTGTTGGCCAATATGCCGATACTGCCTGTCTATTTTTATACCAGTAACAAGCTGGTGGATCCCAGCGTCAAGGGCATGTCGCCAAACCTGCTCGACTACGCGGCCTACAAACAGATCTATCTCGACGCAGCCGCGCCGTCAACTACTGAGTAACATATGGGTCGTTTTATTTTTCACCGCGTGTTGCAGGCTATCCCGGTATTGCTGATTGTTATCACCGCAACTTTCTTCCTGGTGCGCGCGGCGCCCGGTGGCCCCTTCAGCGCCGATAAAACCGTGCCGCCCGAGGTGCTCAAGGCCCTGGAAGCACGCTACCAGCTCGACCAACCGGCATTCACTCAATACACATCTTATTTGGCTGATCTCGCGCGCGGTGATTTTGGTCCTTCTTTCAGATTCCCCGGCCGCTCGGTCAATGAAATGATTTACGCCGGGCTACCCGCGACCGCTGAGCTGGGTATTTACGCCCTGCTGATTAGTATGCTTATCGGCACCGCGGCCGGTGTCATTGCGGCGCTACGACCCAATACAGCCCAGGACTACATTCCCATGTCCGCCGCCATGATTGGCGTCTGTATGCCGTCCTTTTTACTCGGTCCGGTGCTGATGCTGATATTCGGCATCTGGCTGGAGTGGGTGCCGGTGTCGGGCTGGGGCAATATACCGGGTGACAAACTCCTGCCCGCCCTGACCCTGGCTTCGGGCTACACCGCTTATGTGGCGAGGCTTTCGCGGGGTGGCATGCTCGAGGTGTTGTCTCAGGACTATATTCGTACCGCCCGCGCCAAAGGCCTGCCCGAATGGGTGGTGGTTATCAAACACGGACTGCGTGGCGGCCTCATCCCCGTCGTCGCCTTTGCTGGCCCCGCCTTTGCCGGGCTATTGAGCGGCTCCTTTGTGGTAGAAACCATTTTCCAGATTCCTGGTCTGGGACGTTTTTATGTGCAGGCCGCATTCAACCGCGATTACACCATGATCATGGGCACCACCGTATTTTTTGCGACGTTGATCATTATTTTTAATCTTTTGTCCGACATCATCGCCGTGTGGCTAAACCCAAAGCTCCGCCAGCAATACCAGGGTAGCGCCACATGAGCCGCAAAAATATACTGGCCGACGTCGGTATGGATACTAACAACGATACTGATATCAATAAAGTTGCCGAGGCCCCGCAGGGTGTATCCCTGTGGCAGGATGCCTGGCACCGTCTACACAAGAATAAAATGGCGGTGGGCGGCTTAATCGTGCTCGTGCTGCTGTGTATCGTCGCCCTGCTAACACCGTGGATCGCACCCTATACGTATCAGGAGCAGGATCTCGTGCTTGGCGCCGCACCACCGTCCGCGCAACACTTGCTGGGCACCGATACGCTGGGGCGCGATCTGCTCACGCTGCTCATGTACGGCGGGCGTATTTCGCTGGCGGTAGGCTTTATCGCCACAGCCGTTGCACTGCTGATTGGCGTGCTTTATGGCACCGTTGCAGGCTACTTTGGCGGCCGTATCGATGCCGCCATGATGCGCTTTGTTGATATCCTCTATGCCCTGCCCTTTATGATTTTCATCATCCTCCTGATGGTTATTTTCGGGCGCAATATCCTGCTCCTGTTTTTGGTCATCGGCGCAGTCGAGTGGTTGACCATGGCCCGTATCGTGCGCGGCCAGGTGCAAGCCCTGAGACAACAGGAATTTGTCGAGGCGGCCGTTTCTCTGGGCCTGTCACAATGGACAATTATCCGCCGCCACCTGATTCCTAACACCCTCGGTCCGGTCATTGTCTACACCACATTAACCATTCCCGGCGTCATGCTATTTGAAGCATTTTTGAGCTTCCTCGGCCTCGGTATTCAACCCCCGCAAAGCTCGTGGGGATTACTTATTTCTTACGGGGTCGAGACCATGGAGGAATACCCCTGGCTACTTATTTTCCCTGGTCTGGTGCTTTCAATCACATTGTTTGCTCTAAATTTTCTGGGTGACGGCTTACGCGATGCCCTTGATCCAAAAACGTCAAAAGACTGAACCCGGAGCCACACCGCACTGCCACGCCATAGCTGACAATTAACAATAAACACCTGGCCCCTACTAATACCTGGCCTCTAAAGGATCACGCATTGCCACTACTCGAAGTCGACAACCTCAGCATCTCGTTCCACACCCGCAACGGTGTTATCAAAGCCGTGGACGATGTCAGCTTCTCCGTCGCGACTGGCCAGACGCTGGCCATCGTTGGCGAATCCGGATCTGGCAAATCGGTTTGCTGCTACAGCCTGCTCGGTCTGGTGCCGATGCCGCCCGGCAGAGTCGAAAGTGGCGTTGCCCGCTTTGACGGACGCGACTTGCTAAGCCTTCCTGCACAACAATTGCGTGGGGTTCGAGGTAACGAAATTGCCACTATTTTTCAGGACCCGATGTCCTGCCTCAACCCCTACCTGACCATCGGCGAGCAACTTATCGAGCCGCTGATTTACCACCGCGGCATGTCCCGTCACACTGCATCGGTGCGTGCGGTGGAAATGCTCGACGAAGTGGGCATTACCCAGCCCGCGCAGCGCTTTTCTAACTACCCTCACGAATTTTCAGGGGGCATGCGGCAACGGGTGATGATTGCCATGGCGCTGATCGCCGAACCGCGGCTATTAATTGCCGACGAACCCACCACCGCTCTTGATGTCACCATTCAGGCCCAGATACTCAAGTTGATTGCCGAGCTGCAAACCCGCCGCAATCTCGCGGTGATATTCATCAGTCACGATCTTTCCGTGGTCGCTGATATTGCCGACAAAGTGGCCGTGATGAAGGACGGCAGGATCGTCGAATCCGGCGCCACCACCGACATCTTCACCAGTGCTCAACACCCCTACACCAGGGCCTTGCTGGCAGCGATCCCCGGCGGCAGCAAACCCCAGCACGCGGCTATTTCAGACACGCCGCTGCTCGAAGTTGCACGGCTCAAAACATGGTTTCGCGACAACGTCCATAAGGGAGAAAGCGGGCTGATCAAGGCTGTCGACGACGTTTCTCTGATCATACGTCATCGTGAAATTCTCGGTGTCGTTGGCGAATCGGGTTCCGGCAAATCAACCCTCGGCCGTTCCATTTTGCAACTGGTAAAGCCCACAGCTGGGTCAGTTAAATTTGACAATAACGAAATGACGACCTTGAGTCCGCGTGCCATAAAGCCCTACCGGCGTCGCATGCAGATGATTTTTCAGGATCCTTACGCCTCATTGAACCCACGTATGAGTGTCTTTGATACCCTCGCCGAACCCCTGCTCTATCACGGCCTGGCGACGAGGAAAACGGTGCTCCATGAGGTGCTGGCTTTAATGGACGACGTCGGTCTGGCGGCCATGTCTATCCGCAAATACCCCCATGAATTTTCCGGCGGGCAGCGCCAGCGTATCGCCATTGGTCGTGCCATTGCCACCAGACCAGAGTTGATAATTGCTGATGAACCCGTGTCGGCGCTGGATGTCACCATTCAGGCACAAATCCTCGAGCTTATTCTGCAACTGGTCGACAAACACAACCTGACCATGTTGTTTATTTCCCACGACCTGTCAGTAGTCCGTTACATGTGTGACCGCGTGATGGTCCTGCATCTCGGCAAACTGATTGAGAGCGGCGACACCGAAACCCTGTGGCGCGCCCCTCAGCATCCTTATACCCGAAGCTTGTTGAGCGCAGTGCCGGTTCCCCTGCGTCCCGATAACGGGATTTGAGCCGACCATAAATACATGTTGATATTTTTACCGAGGGTTTTACGAGACGGAATCAGGATTACCCAAAATGCTCATTGATCACGCTACAAATCTTATTCTTCGCTACCGCCTGCTGGTAGTGATATTAACGACAATGATCGTTGCTGGCTGCATCGCGGGTTTACCCAAGATTCATGTCACCGCCGATTATCGCGTCATGTTCAGCGAGGACTATCCGCAGCTGCTGGCTTTTGACCGTATGCAGGAAACCTTCGGTCAGCGCGACAACATCATGATTGTACTCGCGCCCGATGATGGCGATGTGTTCACCCCTAAAACACTAAACGCGATTGAGCAACTAACCCGCGCTGCCTGGACAACGCCGTTCTCGAAACGGGTTGATTCACTGACTAACTTTCAGAATACCTACCCCGATGGGGACGACCTCATCGTACGACCACTTGTCGAGGGCGCACTGCAACTCAGTAGCGAACAAATTGAGCAGGCTCGCCACATCGCGTTGAACGAACCACTGCTGCTTAATCGCATTG
>JBFJZC010000250.1:0-4507 GCA_041622295.1 Porticoccaceae bacterium | reverse complement strand
TCAAGCTCTTTGGTGCGCTTTAGGTCAGATGCCTCCATGCCGCCGTACTTAGACTTCCACGAGTAGTACGTGGGTGACGAAATGCCGTGTTTGCGGCATATCTCCTTTACCAGCATTCCGGCATCTGCCTCTTTGAGAATGGCGACAATCTGGCTCTCGCTAAACTTTGATTTCTTCATGTGAACCTCCTGGCTATAAAATGCCAGAAAGCTCTACTTATGTCCTGTCTCCGATATGGGGAAGCTTACGTACACTCTATAGCTGTTCGTCCAAGTCGATCCGGTAAACGCCAACCTCTTGTCGCACCGTTTATCCACTCTGGCTGCTAGCGGCAGTGTACGAGCTTCTGCGCGGCAGTCATCATGCACGGATGTTTGTCAGGCAGCGTCGTATATTGACCAAGATGCGGGCAGTCAAGGTGCTAATGATAGCTTCTAGTGGATCTTTTCCGCTAAGCGAGAGGACGCACGTTACGTACAGCTAGGCTGGCTTTTTGAGATGGTGTAAGAATGCAGCTGGCTAAGCAAAAGGTTAGGCATTAGCAAAGGACCAGCATTAAAAGTTAGGCAAGGTCGCCGTGGCGCAACCTGTCGCCGTCTTCCTTGTGCGCGACCTTGTAAATAATTATATGTAGTTAGGCATCCTTTGCAGTTGGGTGTTGTAGTCAAAGGCTGCTATATTTATTCAGCGAAAAATTCTTTACCTAATTTGGGGGATTATTTTGCAGGCGTTTAGGTGCTGGCGCTAATTACTCTACGCGTGTTGCCAGCGAAATATCATCAATACCTGCTTCCCGAGATTGGTCGGCGATTTTAATATAAACCTCTGACTTGGCTTTCGGATCAGCAGAGATAATCACTTTGGCTTCGGGATTTTCTGCCCTTAGCCGTTCAACATTGGCGCGTACGGATCTTACATCTATACGCCTGTCACCCAGCGTAATGTCGCCATTGGGCCCAACCTGAAAGACAATATTTCTGTTCTCCAGGTCTGGGGGCTCTTCGGTGGTGGGGGGGCGCTGCACGTTTATTGCTGTTTCATTGATAAACGTTGCTGTGACAATAAAGAATATCAACATGATAAAAACTACATCGAGCATAGGGGTCAGGTCGATTTGCGATTCTTCTTCAGTTCTGCGTCTACCGATAGCCATAGCTAAATATCTTTATCATTATTTAAGTTAATTTCCAGCTGTGTGATTCTAACGTTTTTACTGTCATTAGCAAGACTGTCACTCAAGTCTAGCTGGCCGAGGCCCATTAGGTATTGAGCAGCAACAAGTTTATGTTCAAGGGTTGGAAAAACAGGTTATGTCAGGTAGCATACATACTCCGAAGGAATGGTAGCTATAAATAAGAAATATCAAATAGGGTTTTTCCGTGCTCTAAGGCTCTGGGCACTGTGTTTTACATTGTGCGATCGTGATTAGCAAAATAATGTAATCAAAAGATTTCGATTAGCGCGATTAGCAATAATAAATAATGAGACATGAGGATATCTGTATGTTGACCTTACCCAAAATAAGGCCCCTGGTGGCTATTGTTGTAACTGTTTCTGGCATTGCTTGCTGGGGCGCCGCGTGGGGGGCTGATGAGTCGCCTGCTGCCACCCCGAAAAAGCCAAAAGGCGCTGCCGCTCTGTTAATGGAAGAAGTCGTTACCACCTCGCGTAAACAGAGCAAGGCGGAACAGGTGCAGGACGTACCCATTGCAATGACCGCTTATAGTGGCGAGCAGCTCGAAGCGTTGAACGTTCGCAATGTCGAGGAATTGTCCTTTTCCATGCCCAATGTGCAGCTGGATTCGGTGGGTACCACCCGAGGTACAGCTAATTTTTCAATACGTGGCCAGGGCATCAACAGTTCTATCCCGTCGGTCGATCCTACCGTCGGTGTATTTGTAGACGGCATGTACCTGGGTATGAGTCATGGCGCTCTATATGACACATATGATCTAGAGGGCATGGAAGTACTGCGGGGGCCGCAAGGTGTATTATTTGGCCGCAATGTAACTGGCGGTGCGGTGGTAATGAGAACGCGTCGACCAAGCCATGACTTTAGTTTTAAAGCCAAGGCGAGTGTCACCGATGACAATGATCAGGTTTATGGCATGGTAGCTACCGGCTCTCTGATACCAGATGTATTGGCGGGCAAAATTTCCGTCTATGGCCGAGACGATGCTGGCTATTTTGAAGATGTCACCACCGGCAATGACAACTTTGGTGAGGCGGAAACTTATATCATTCGGCCTGCGGTAACCTGGACCCCCACTGAAGATCTGGACACGACACTTATTTATGAGCGTGGCGAGGACAGGGGTGATCAGGCCATACCCTACAATTCGCTCAATCCAGCAGGCGATTTTAAAGTGGCGACCCACAGCAACCCTGACGAAGAAGTCGGTCAGTTCAATAATTCTCGGTGGTTTCATATTATATCCGACACCAATTATCAGGTTGATTTTGGCGGCGGCACCATCACTAACATTATGACTTACCGGGAGGTGGACGAAGAGTCGGATGGTGACCTGGACGGAACCAATTTATTTGGCTACGAATTTCACACAGGCGCAAAGATCAATCAGAATCAGTTCAGTGAGGAGCTGCGCTACGCTGGAAATTTTTTCGAGGACAGGCTGGCACTCACTGTGGGTGGCTACTACTTTAGCCAAAACATATCCATGGCGGCTTATCGTACCCTGGATTTCAGGGCCATCGGGGGGGGCGACACGCCGCGTTTTACCTACGGTGGAGAGTTGGATCATAAAACCTGGGGTATCTTCGGCAATGGCGACTACAAGCTTTATGATAATCTGACTGTGTCACTTGGGCTGCGTTATACCTACGAAGAAAAAGATGTGGAAGCGGCTATCGCCACCCTGGTCACGCCGGGTGATTTGCCGGAGGGCCGTTTTTTAGGCGGCTGCCGATTTGAACCGCAGATAAAGTGCGGGCCAGATTTCATTGATGACGACGACTGGTCTGTATGGATACCCAGGGTGGGCTTTCAATACTATTACAACGACAGCTCCCATATTTATTTCAGTTTTTCCAAAGGGTTTAGGAGCGGCGGTTATAACATCCGAAATACAGCGTCCAGACAGGTGCCTGGCCCATGGGATGAAGAGAGTCAAAATACCTGGGAACTGGGTATGAAGACGGAATGGGATGAGGGTCGTGTCCGTTTGAATACGGCTGTGTTCCTCAACCAGGTGAAAGACATGATTCGGGAGGTTATTTTCAACGACGCCAATAACAACACCATTCAGCAAATTGCCAATACGGCTGATGCCGATATTACCGGTATCGAAGTCGATTTGAACTGGTTAGCGACAGATAATTTGTTGCTGTTCGCGAATGTTGGTTATCTTGATGGTGAATACAAAAAGGTCAGTGCTGATCTCAGTGGTGATGGTATCGTAGATAAAAAGGATAAAAACCTGGTTCTGCCACGGCTATCGCGTTGGACCGGCAGTGTTGGTGGCAGCTACGATATACCTGTAAACGCTGGCCTTATCTCTACACGCCTGGCCTACAGCCACCGTACAGCAGGTTTCTTCAGCGATTCCAACATTGATGATTTAGCCTCTCACGATGAGCTCACGGCGGGCGTTTCGTTTACCACTCTTGATGGCAAATGGAAAGCGAGTCTGTTTGGAAAGAATCTGCTTGATCAGGTGCAGAGGGTAACGCAGTTTACGCTGCCTGGAAGTATTGCATCGTTTGCGCCGATCAAAAAAGGCAGAGTGATTGGTGTGGAGCTGGAGTACCAGTACTGAGTACATGAACACTAAGTATCGGTCAACGCGCGTTAGTTGACCCAATAAAAACCCCGCAATAGCGGGGTTTTTATTGTTGATTAACCGGGGTGGGGGTACCGGTTTGAGTGCGATACCCACCAATTTAAAGGTGTGCAGAGAACCTTCCGTGGTAATTAGACCGGTGTTTGTCGATCCAGCCACAGGCCAGAAAAGCATTGCCCCTGGATTGTTGCATGTCTACACGGTAACTTATGCAGGCGCCCTGGCGACGTCTTCGCGCATGGTTTTTGCTGCACACCAGTAATGGAAGGTCGCCCACAGTGGCGCGATGAAGCCGAAAATTAATAAAGAGTAACGTAGTGACTCGATACCAAAGCGCGGCGCCAGTAAATCGCTCACTATACCAATGGCGAGTGGGCCCAGGCCCATGCCGATAAGATTCAATACAAAAAGTAATATTGCTGAGGTGAGTGCACGCATGCGTACCCCGACAAGGCTATGAGCGGCAGCCAGACTGGCGCCAATGTATGTGTAATAAAGTACCGTGGGGATTATTTTCATAATCAGTGCGTAGTGCGGATCGGGTATCACGTAAACAGCGAGCATCATGGGCATGCCAATCAGTCCAGCGAGGCCAGGTACCCAGAGGTACCAGCGTTTATCGAGTAAACCCAGGCGGTCAGCAAGATAGCCGCCAATGATGGTGCCGACGATACCTGAGCCGCCCTGCACAAAAGCCATCCAGGTGC
>JBFJZC010000249.1:0-4520 GCA_041622295.1 Porticoccaceae bacterium | reverse complement strand
TATAAAGACCAAACTAAGCATGTAGAGCCAATGGCAGAGGACTGACGGACGCGGGTTCGATTCCCGCCGCCTCCACCAACAAACAACCCTCACCGCAATAGTGGTGGGGGTTTTTTGTTGGCTGAACTGCAGATTTGAATGCATTTGCGCTACGGGTGGTGCACAGGAAGTACATCTGTCGCGAAAGCCAGGGAGAAGGCCAGACCGGAAAGCTTACGGAGCAACTGGCCTGAGCGATGGCTGAGAGCGGCCCGATTCACACCCCGTTTGATTTACCAGGAAGCACGCGGAGGTAAACCTATGAACATCAAACCGATTAAAACGGATACTGATTACAGTCTCGCTTACGCCCCGCCACAATATCGTTCATATCCTTGAAATAATCGTCTACAGTGTAAGCTCTGTGGGTTTCAGGGTTGTAGCCAAGTTTACTTTCTAGCTCATCTTGCATGTTCTGGTTATCGCTCATAACTACCTACCCATACATTTTTATGCGTTCCTAACCCAGATAGTCTCCAAGTAAAACATACCGAGATGCCTCAGGGATAGACCTATGGGGGGGGACGAATGCGTAATTTGTAAGTAGATTCAAGTGAACGTAGCACCCCCTCGGGGTTTGTCAGCAAAGATGTCGTGCCCATTTGATCATGCGGTCTTAGATTCCCGCTCTTTTTCCGCTTGATGTCCTTTCGGTGGATTTAGCTGTAACTAGCGCAGACCCATGTAGCGAAAGGGACAGATTTCATGCGCCTGATCGACCGCGCAAAAAAACAACGTTTATGAGACGTCATACATGGGGAAATCGATAATCCTCCGTGAATAATCAGCTGGTCCGCGCTCTTTGATCAGGCCTTTAACGGTTTCGAATTGTCTTCCCATCCACCATAACTTTCCGCTCGCGCCCCAGTACAAGCACGGCGCAGCCGGCCAGAATCCCCGGTAAACCCTCGTACACAGCGTGATGCCAGCCCAGATAGCGCCACAACAGCGCGGTTAGCAGCCCCGTCAACGCGGCGATAATGCTAATTGACTGACGTGGTTTCATGCCCAGGCAGAGCGCCACGAGCAATGGGGCAAAGGCACTGGCCAGCCCGGACCAGGCCATGATCACCAGGCTGAAAACGCTTTGGTTGTTGGACAGCGCCAGCAGCAACGCGCAGCCGGTTATCGCTACGGTCGTTAACTTAATCAGCAGTGGTCGTTCGATTCTATGGGGCAGCAGATCGTGAGTAACCGCAGCAGAACAACTGAGTATCAGTGAATCGGCGGTGGACATGGTCGCCGCGAAAATTCCCGCCAAGATCAAACCGACTAAAAGCGGCGGCAGTAATTCGAGCGCCATCATCGGCAGGGCCAGCTCGGCATCAAAACTGCCGCTATCGGCCAAATAGACGCGGGACAGTAAACCCACGCCTGTGGTGATGCAATAAAAGGCAATAAACCACAGGTAGTACCAGGCGCGCGCCTGACGCATGCCGGCCCTGTCGTTGAGTGCCATAAACCGCACCATGACATGGGGTTGCCCGATGACTGACAGGCCTGCAAACAGCCAGCTCACCGCGAACAGTACACCCCCTGCAATACCGGGCAGCGCCAGGTCTTTGGGAAACCAGTCGAGGAAGCCCTCTACTTCTCGCATACTCGAAATTGCCCCACCTACCCCGCCCAGCGCCAGTACGGCCGCAACCAGTAACAAGCCCATGGCGACAATCATCACCGTTGACTGGGCGGCATCTGTCCAGATCGAGGCGCGAATGCCGCCCGCAAAACAATAGATCGACACCACCACAGCACCGATGCCAGCGCCCGCCCAGGTCGGCCAGTCAAACAGGACATGCAGGGCTTTACCCCCGGCGACCAATTGCGCGCCCGCATAGGCCATTAGAAATATCAGCGAGATAACACCAATCAGCCGTTGTAGCAGGTTGTTGTTCTCGCCGTACCAGGTACTCAGCACCCCGGCGTAACTGACTTCGTCGCTATTTTCCGTGGCCTGTCGCAAGCGTGAATGCACGAACAAAGAAGCCAGGAAGTCACCGGCTATCCAGCCGATCATCAGCCAGATGGAGGCAAGGCCTGTCGCATAGGTATAACCAATAACGCCGATAAACATATAACCGCTGTTATTGGTAGCTACCGCGGATAAACCCACCAGCCAGGGGCTAACTGTGCTGTCAGCGAGGTAATAGTCATGGCGGGTGCCCCGGCTTTTAATCAGCGACGATAAGCCGATAAGCGTGAAAGCGAACAAGCAAGCGATAAAGGAAACAGCAATTAACGTTCTATCCATAAGCGGCCTCCCGTACGGGATGGTTCGGTTTAAGCACTCTTATGTTTCGGGAAATGTTTTCACAAACCAATCAACGCAGAATCAGTCTTATGCCGCGCATATCGCTCTGCCGTGATCGTGCACTTCTACCAGACACCGATGCAGGCTTTTAACAGCCAGCTGATAATCGTCCTCATCGACAACGAACTGCATATCCACCTGACGCATGGATTGATGCATGGCCAGCACATTGATATTTTGCTCCGCCAGCACAGCGACAGCTTTAGACAGCATGCCCGGGACCCGCATATCGCTGCCAATGGCGGAAACAATGGCGGCTTTTCGCTGATCCAGTTCAGCATCAGGGTAACTTTCCTGAAGCGCATTTCTGATACGTTTGATGGTTTTCAGGTTGGTCGCGAGATAGTGGGTAATGGTATTGGCATTAATATCCTTGGCGACAATCTCGGCTTTAAAGCGGCGTAGCACCGCCAGAATTTCCCGGTCGTAGAGATCGATCTGCCCCATCATATCCTGGTCAAACAGTTCCAGCGCATAGATGCCTTTGCTGCCGGCAATGATCTCCACACAGGGAGTATCGCTGACATAATCCCGCGCAATGACCGTACCGGCATGTTCCGGTTCAAAGGTATTTTTTATCCGCAAGGGAATGGCATTTTGTCGCAGCCCTTTCGCGGCTTTAGGATGAATGGCCTCCATACCCAGGTTAGCCAGTTGGTCGGCTACATCGTAGTTAGTCCGGCCAATAGGGACAGCGTTCGCTTCGCCGACCAACTGCGGGTCGGCACTGCTGAGATGGAATTCCTTATGGATAATCGCTTCTCTCGCGCAGGTCAACACAGCGATGCGGCTGAAGGTGATCTCGCTATAGCCACGCTTGAAGCTGGCCATTAGGCCACTGCTGGTATGCGCGTAACCGGTGACAATCGGTAGCTCTGTTGCCAGGTCAATGGCGTCAAAAGCCTGCAATATACGTTCATCCAGAGGTATGTGCGAAACTGTTTGCCAACCGCTTAAATCCACAAAACAGGCATTAACACCATCGCGCCGCAATAGCGCCGCTGTGTTCCAGGCGCTGTGGGCCTCGCCGATGCTGGCCAGCATTTCGCGCACGGTATCAAGATGATCGGTCAGAGAAAAATGGCCATGGCGACACAGGCCTTGCAGATCCGTTAGGCATTTGTGCGCGGCGTCCATGCGCGTATCGATAAACCGATTGGCGCACTCCAGATCTGCCTCGCTGGTAAATAGTCGGCAATTGATGTCATGCAATTTGTTCTGCAGCTGCGCCATGGCGTCATACCAGCCGTCATCATTTTCACTGCTGGCGAACAAGCCGTAAACGCCGGGCTGGCCGGATTTTTTGTGCTCCAGCAGGTCATTTGTGATACCGCTATAGGCGGAGACTACAAAGATCCTCTGGTACAAGGTCTGCCCGTTGCCGGGCCTCATAATGATATTATCGCGCACAGCCTCATAGTCGCTCATCGACGTGCCGCCGATTTTCTCGACACTATGCGGTGCTGTTTTTTCGTTATTTATTGTCATATTTGTCGTTGCAGACAGGGCTGCATTGATTAGGGCTGCATTGATTAATGTGTCGTATATTTATTGCTACTCGGCACAACGAACACACAGTCGTGTCGCCGGAACAGCCTGTAGTCGCGCAAAGGGAATCTCACAAGCACATTGCTGGCAGTAGCCGGCATCTTCGCTGTCCAGCCATTGCAGGTTGTTGCGGAGCAGGGTGAGCTCGCGCTTTTCGTTCTCGCTTACCTGAGTATTAACGGCTGACGCTATTTTTTGATCGACGTTCGCTGAATCATCATCTAACTCGTCGTCTTCTCTGGTAGAAGATAAAAACCTTTCAATATCGTTAATACGCGTTTGTATCAGTTGTTTAAGGGTGTCTTGTTGCTGGTTGTTCATGCTTAATCTCCTTCGGCTTCAACGATAACAGGCGCGATATTCTCACGACTACAAATGTATTCTGGTCGTGGCGGCTGATCGCAAAATGGCTCAACCACGCGATTGCTGATCGCGTTATATACGAAGAAGGCGTTAGATCGTGGATAGGGTGTGATATTACCGTTCGAGCCATGCATGGTATTGCAATCGAACACGATCACGCTGCCCGGCTTGCCTGTTACCGTGACGATCCCGCCCTCATCAGTCAGTTGGCTTAAACAGCTGTCGCTGGGTACGCCATACTCCTGTTTCCTTAAAGATG
>JBFJZC010000248.1:0-4520 GCA_041622295.1 Porticoccaceae bacterium | reverse complement strand
ATTGGCGACAAAGGCGAGATTTGCACCCGCGGTTACGCGGTGATGCGTGGCTACTGGGACGATGAGGAAAAAACCCGCGAAACCATTGACCAGGGGGGCTGGCTACATTCGGGCGATATCGGGGTGATGGACGATGACGGCTACGTGCAGGTGACCGGTCGCATCAAGGATATGATCATTCGGGGTGGCGAGAACGTGTACCCCCGTGAGGTGGAGGAATTTCTCTACACCCACCCGAGTATCCAGGAGGTACAGGTTGTTGGGGTTCCCGATGAGCGCCTTGGTGAGCAGGTCTGTGCCTGGATTAAATGCCATGAAGGACAAACCTTAAGCGAAGATGATGTTCGTGAATTCTGCAAAGACAAAATAACCCACTTTAAAGTGCCTCGGTATATTCGTTTTGTGGAAGACTATCCGATGACAGTTACGGGCAAAATCATGAAGTACAAAATGCGTGATGCGATGGTGGAAGAGCTGGGTTTAAAGGGGTAGATAAACAGCAGGCCTGGAGACAGGGCTGAAAAATGTCAGCGCACTGAGTAACCGGCATTAAGCTGAGTAACAGGCATCAAGTAAGCGACATTAATTAAGAGATATTAGCTGTCTGAGCAATCGGACCAAATCAGAGAGGAGAAAACTGTGGATTTAGCTGGCAAAGTAGCTGTTGTAACCGGTGGTGCATCTGGCCTGGGTAAAGCGACGACTGAACTATTGGCTGCACGGGGGGCGAAAGTTGCTATTTTTGACCTCAACGAGCAGGCTGGTGTAGAGGTTGTTAAGGCGCTGGGTGCAGACAATGCCGCGTTCTGGGCGGTAGATGTCGCTTCTGCGTCGTCCGTTGAAAAGGCAGTCGCGGCGGTTGTGGATAAATTTGGTACGGTGGATGTGCTGGTTAACTGCGCGGGTATCGGCCCGGCCCAGAAAATTATCGATCGAGAAGGCGATCCGATGCCGTTGGAAGACTTCTCTAAAATCATTGGCATCAATCTCACCGGAAGTTTTAATGTGGCGCGCTGCTGTGCCGCGGTGATGGCGAAAAATGAGCTGGTCAAGGGTGAGCGCGGTGTGATTATACATACCGCATCGGTGGCTGCTTACGAGGGGCAGATCGGTCAGTGCGCATATTCCGCTAGCAAAGGCGGGGTGGTCGGTATGACCTTGCCGATGGCGCGGGATCTGGCCAAGTCGGCTATTCGGGTAAACACGGTGGCGCCGGGGATTATGGGTACGCCGTTACTGCGTTCCATGCCCGACAATGTGCAACAGTCACTGGCTGCTAGCGTGCCTAATCCCAGTCGTCTCGGCGAGCCGAGCGAATACGCCGGGCTGGTCGCGCACATTGTCGAAAATGGCTACATCAATGGTGAAACGATCCGTATCGATGGCGGGATCAGGATGCAACCCCGCTGATCGAGGGGGTTGCGAGTTCGGGCAATTGGCTACGAATGTAGTGTAATTGCCTGGCAAGGGTCGCTTGCTGTTCGGCCCCGAGGGCCGTGAATAAAACCTGATCTTCCGCATTTAATAATAATTCGTAGAGGATGCTGTTTTCGGTCTCGCTGTCTTCCAGCAGCGAGGCCTGTATCAACAGTTGCCAGGGGTCGGCAAAAGCAGTGGTTTTTACCAGCTTTTGTAGTGTTAATTCATGTTGCTGATCTTGTAAAAACTGTGAGTCCTCCGGGTGCTGGTCGGTAGCGCGCAGTGCGGCGCAAAGGGCGAGCCCGGTGCCTTTGCGTGGCGCACTGGCCCTGACCATGTCCGATATCGCGGTATAGCAGCTGACCGCGCGCAACAAGGCGTTGTCCTTGTCGCCTTCGCAATAAAAACGTAAATGCATGCAGTTCTGTGACCCCGGTAAACGTGTCGCTGCGAACAGCTTGACTGTGCAATCGGCAACAGCCTCAAAATCCTCTAATAAGTGTCTGAAATTTTCCTGGGTTAGCTGCGCCTGCAAACGCTGAATATTTTCACAACAAATAGTTAGCGTCAGCGACGTACGATCTTCATCATCACGCGCATTGCGTGTCTGGGGCTTGACCAACAGGGGTTTAATATTAGCTTCGAGCTGGGCAATTTCATCGTCCAATACTGGCGCAGATTGCGTGGGTAAACCGGCGATGATGTTGCTCAGGCGCCGGGAAATATTGCCGCCTACCATACCCAGGGCGACACACAGCAGCGCGCTTAACAGCAACCACGTAAATAGTAGCGACCAGAACAGGGTAGCAACGTCCTCTTCTATATGTGCCGCATCCAGGGTCAGCTCGGCATGCCCTGCCGCCTTGTTTTCGAGGGCAATTGAGTGGCGGTAACTGCTGTGCTTGTCTGCCTGTGGTTGCCCACTGGAGCTTTGTGCCTGCAGTTGGTTTTCGACATCAAATATCGCTGCGCGCAGCACGTAGTCAGTATTACGCACCATATTGTTGACCACCACCTGCAGACTGATGGTGTCCTGATGCAACAGCGGCTGCCAGGCCTGTTCGGCTAGTTGAGTGACGAGAATGTGGCCAAGTCTCTCGCTCTGCTGGTGACCGAGTCGGTCGAGGTAAAACCACATGGCGGGCAACAACAAGAGGCCCGCGATAAGGCAAAAGCCCATTATGGGGACCAACAGTTTTTGCTGGATACCGAAGGTGGAATATTTATCTTTGAGGGAATTAGTCACGTTTCTATCTTATCAATCGCTCCACTATAATGGCCAGTCATTGCGTCGGGGTATTTGCTTTCGTGAAAGAAATTTTACTTATAAACGTGTCAGGCGAAGATAAGCCTGGTGTTACGACGGCCGTTACAGCCGTGCTGGCGCAATATGATGTCAACATCCTGGATATTGGTCAGTCGGTGATTCACGATAATCTGAGTTTAGGTATCCTCGCTGAAGTGCCAGAGCGCAATGAAGCCGCGCCAGTCCTAAAGGATGTCCTGTTGCGCCTCCAGGAGCTCGACATGCAGGTGAGGTTTCAGCTGGTGACCGAAGACAGTTATGCGCAATGGGTGTCTCACCAGGGAAAGCCGCAACATATTGTGACCTTATTAGCGCGTTTGATTACGGCGGAACATATTGCCAGAATAACTGAAGTCACTGCCGATCAGGGGCTCAATATCGATCGTATAGTACGTTTGTCCGGGCGGATTCCCCTTGATCACCTCAGCAACAACAGTAAGGCCTGTGTTGAGTTTTCTGTTCGCGGAGAAGGGCAGGACATCACTGATTATCGAAAATCGTTGCTCGAGTTATCGGCACAAATGAATGTGGATATCGCCTATCAGGAAGACAGTGTCTACCGTCGTCATCGTCGCCTGGTGGTGTTTGACATGGACTCAACGCTTATCGATGCCGAAGTGATTGATGAGCTGGCCCGGGAAGCCGGCGTGGGTGATGAAGTGGCGGCTATTACCGCTCGGGCCATGGCGGGAGAGCTGGATTTCAAGGACAGTTTTCGACAACGGGTGGCCATGCTAAAAGGGCTCGATGCAAATGTGCTCGACGCCGTGGCGGAACGGCTACAGCTCACCGAGGGTGCCGAGAATTTAATGGTCACCCTGAAGTCGCTGGGCTATAAAACCGCTATCTTATCTGGTGGCTTTACATTTTTTGGTGAACGTATTCGCGATCGCCTGGGTATTGATCACATGTATGCAAACACACTGGAAATTGCCGATGGTGTGGTAACTGGCAATGTCAGCGGCGAAATCGTCGATGGTCAACGAAAAGCAGAATTACTGGTTGAGCTGGCGGCGCGAGAAAACGTCACACTGGAACAAACTGTAGCGGTCGGTGATGGCGCCAATGACCTGCCCATGTTAAGTATTGCGGGTTTAGGTATTGCGTATCGGGCCAAACCCTTGGTCAGAGCCAGCGCGAAGCAGGCTATTTCTAATATTGGCCTTGACGGCATTCTCTATCTGATGGGTATTCGCGATCGCGACACGGCCTGACCAACGATCTTCCTAGGGCGAACTGTCTTATTAGACAAGTTATCTTTTACGATTAACTCTCTTCTACAAAGTCGTAATTCATTTCGGCCGCAGGCGGCTGAATGTAGTGGCCCTGGATATAATCGACTTTGTGCTGCCATAGCGTAGGGATGATGGTTGGATTTTCGACAAAGGGCACGATTACCTGTGGAGACAGCTCCTGAAGCGAGCTCAGCAGGTGGCTCATTACTGCTTTTTCTGCGTCGCCTTTTCGTGCGGCTTCGATAATGACTCTATCGATTTTGACAAAATTGACGGCTAATTTGTCCAGGACCAGCAGCGGGTTTATCGCCAGTCCAAAGTGGGTGAGTGCCGTACGGCCCTGCAGTTGTGCGAGCTGCTGAATTAATCTGGCTGATTGATCAATGTAACGCCCAACATCTATTTCGCGAAGCTGGAATATAAGGTGTGTGGGAGAAACATTAGACGCCTGCAGAGCAACTTTTAGCCAGGCGGTGAAACCGGTATCCTGGATGGTTGTCGCGCTGAGATTGATAAAAAGTTTGGTTTGCGGTCGCTGCCGAAGTTTTTCTGCCAAAACT
>JBFJZC010000247.1:0-4528 GCA_041622295.1 Porticoccaceae bacterium | reverse complement strand
TGTGTCACGGTGGCCATATGCAATTTAGCTTTCAGCAAGTTGCTCAACATGATTGAACTGCTCCTATTCCACTGCTGCAGACAGCCCAACATTCAGGCTGACATTGTCAATTAACCGCGCGCCACTCGCATACATTGCACCTAAAACGGTGATTTCCGTATCGTCGTGCGCGGCTGGCTCCAGGCTCTTGGCGTTGCGAATACTAACATAATCTGTGCGAAATCCACCCTTTTCTAGTTTTTCAGTCGCCGCCTCTTCGAGACGGATATAGTCTCTATCGCCCTTGAGAATCTGCTCGCTACACCAGCATAACGTCTCATAGAGCACCTTGACCCGGGGTCGTTCATCCTTGCTCAGGTAGCGATTTCTGGAGCTTAGCGCCAGGCCATCATAGTCGCGAGCGATGGGTGCGCTGATAATGTCCACCCGCATACAGAGATCCTCCACCATGCGCCGAATGACGGCCAGCTGCTGGTAGTCTTTAATACCGAAGATAGCCTTGTGCGGCTGGACAATATGCAGCAGCTTTGACACCACCGTAGTCACCCCTTCAAAGTGGCCCGGCCTGCTCGCGCCGCACAAAATATCCGTCATGGTCGGCACCACAACTCGGGTTTGATCGGCCATGCCATTTGGGTAAATTTCGCTTTCGTCGGGATGGAACAGGAAGTGACAACCGACACCTTCCAGCTGACGCACGTCGTCCTCGAAAGTGCGCGGATATTTCTCCCAGTCTTCGTGCAGACCAAATTGCAACGGGTTGACAAAAATACTCACGACGACGACATCGCAATGCTGGCCAGCGAGACTGACAAGCTGCAGATGGCCCTCGTGCAAATTACCCATCGTGGGCACAAAACCAACCGTTTTCCCGGCGTCGCGTGCCACGTCGAGGGCTTCGCGCATGCCTGACACGGTGTGAAATATTTTCATGTTTTGAGTCAATGCTTTATTCATCAATTTGCTTCCGAAAAATAGTCTCGCGACAGATTTTCAAACCGCGTGTACTTGTCAACGAAAGCCAGTCGCACAACACCAATAGGCCCATTCCGCTGCTTGCCAATAATAATTTCGGCGACACCCTTGTCCTGGGTATCCTCGTTGTACACTTCGTCCCGATAAATAAACACAATAACATCCGCATCCTGCTCAATAGCGCCGGAATCCCGCAGATCTGAATTGACCGGACGTTTGTTGGGCCGCTGCTCAACATTCCTGCTCAGCTGGGAAAGCGCCACCATAGGGCAGTCAAACTCACGGGCTATCGTCTTCAAGTCGCGGGATATTTGCGATATTTCCTGGACACGCCCTTCGGCAGGCGTACTCGAGTTCATCAGTTGCAGGTAATCCACCATAACCAATGCAGGCATACCGTGCTCTCTGGACAATTGCCTGATACGGTTACGCAGCTCCATAGGACTGATACCTGCGGTATCGTCAATGTATAGGGGTCGGCCCTTTAGACGGGAAGCTGCGCCCGAAAGCCGGGTAAAGTCATCCGGGTTCAGGTTGCCACTGCGCATTCTGCCCTGGTCTATTTTACCCAGCGATGACAGCAGACGGATAATTAGCTGGTTGGCGGGCATTTCCAGGCTAAACACCAATACCGGTCGTTCCTGATGCAAAATGGCGTGCTCAACCATGTTCATGGCGAATGCTGTTTTACCCATGGACGGCCGTCCCGCCACGATCACCAGGTCAGCACGTTGCCAACCTGAGGTCTTTTCGTCCAGATCACTGAAGCCACTGCTGATGCCAGTAATATCCGCGTCGCTGTTGAACAACTCTTCAATGCGGTCAACAGCCTGCTTGAGTAACTCCGTGATATGTTGAAAACCACCCTGGCGTGGCCGATCGGCCATCACTTCAAGCAGTCGACGCTCGGCCTCAGCCAGTAATCGACTGCTATCCCAACCGAGCGGGTTGTAGCCTTTCTCAACGATTTCGCTGGCGGCGGCTATCAGCTTACGTACCGTCGCCCGCTCCAGGACAATCTGCGCATACGCGAGAATATTTGCTGCGCTGGGCGTATTGTGGGCGAGCTCGACCAGATAGGCGTCACCGCCAATCTGCTCCAGCGACCGGGTTTCCTTGAGTGTTTCAGAGAGTGTCAACGGGTCGAGCGGTTTATCCGCCGCCGCCAAAGTCTGCATGGTTTGAAAAATCAAACGATGATCCAGACTAAAAAAATGTTCCGCGTTAATCAGCGCGGCAACACCTTCAAAGGCGTGATTGGCCAACATAAGGCCGCCCAAAACGGCTTGCTCTGCCTCAATGGAATGGGGCAGCTGCGGCGCTAATCTGTCGTCAGATAACATCTCGGTCATAACCGAACCCGCAATTTTCAGTGTGCCAGCTCTGTAAGCGCCGCATACGACCGGCGTCAGCGCGATGCCCGTAAGCGCGAGAGGATCTCGTCAATCAGCCCGCGACTACACGGCGTTATTCGGGATTGACAACGACCTTTAGTGTCAGCAATACATCGCTATGCAACTGTATCTGCACATCATATTCGCCGAGCTCTCGTATCGCGCCTTCAGGCATTTTTACTTCGCTTTTTGTGAGCTCAACACCCGCAGCGGTATAGGCATCTGCCACGTCACGCGGCCCTACCGACCCAAACAACTTACCCTCTTCACCAGCGACTGCGGTGATGGTGACAGAGCCAATGGCAGCTAACTGCTCGGCTTTCGCCTGCGCCTCACCGAGCTTGCCCGCAGCTGCGCGTTCGAGATCGGCTCGGCGCTGTTCAAACTCCACCATGTTTTCCGCAGTGGCAAAGATAGCCTTCCCCTGGGGGACCAGAAAGTTTCTGCCGTATCCGGCCTTGACCGATACTTTGTCGCCAATACTGCCCAGCTTGCCGACCTTTTCTGTCAAAATTACATCCATCACCACACCTCTTTGTTTATGCTTTTCGCCATTAACATTAAGCGCCAGTTTTGCGCGCTGTCAGGCGTGCGCGCAAATCCAGCATACTGTCCAGAAACCCCAGGCCCACCATCACTGTGCTCAGTGGACCCACCAAAATCACCAGGCCGATATAAAAAAACACCAACCAGTAAGTGCTGAGCTGAGCAAAAGCGACAGCATGATGAACCAGAGCAATACCACCGAGTAATAACGGTAAACTCAGCAAATTGCCCCAGGTAAAATAATCACGAGACAACAGATAGCAGGCCATAAGCCCTACCATCAGTAGCAAAGCGACTGTCTTCTCAATCCGCAACCCATGAAATTCCAGGCGAAATCCACCTGGGTTATACAACAGGGCCTGCCACCAGCGCGCCAGCAGTAAACTACCGATGGCCGTTAACGCCATAACCCAGGCCATCAAACCTGTTAAGAACAGGTTATTCGGCACCATCTCAATGACCTGTCCCTGCTGTTTGGCCATCTGGTTTAGCATGTCGAGCAAGGCAGTACGCATTGCCTCCAGTTCAGCGTCCAGCAATAGCCTCATTACGAAAGCCAAAATAGCACTGCACGCCACCACGCTGAGCAGAGTCCACGACCACGACTGACTCAGTCGCAACACCTGCGCGCCGAATAACACTGCACCCACCGACACCATCGACACCCACACCATCATGGCGTTCATGTCGCTGACAGCCAGCACCAGCACCAAAGGCAATATCGCCCAGAGCGAGACCAAGACTGCATCGGTAATGCTGCGCCTGAGGGCAACCAGACCCACAGTTGCCGGACTAATTAAAGGCAACAAATTCCCCAGAAAAGCCACCAGCCCGGCCTTTAGCCGTCCGGCCATAATAAACCGGGCGAGGGATTCCATGAGCACTAGTCAGCCCTGATATTTACTTGTGGCTGTCCGTATAGGGCAAGAGCGCCAGAAAACGCGCTCGTTTGATGGCAGTGGCTAGTTGGCGCTGATACCTGGCTTTGGTGCCGGTAATCCGACTCGGCACAATCTTGCCAGTTTCTGAAACAAAATCTTTCAGGGTATCGAGATCCTTGTAATCGATCTCGTCCACACCTTCTGCAGTAAAACGACAATATTTGCGACGACGATTAAAACGTGCCATAACCTATTCCTCCGTTTCGGCAGCAGATGCTGGCAGAGATTCATCTTGGCTTTGCTGTTCGGCCTTTTCGCCTGCATCAGCTTCAGCTTGAGCACTTTCGGCAGCTTCCCGCGCAGCAGCGCGCTCTGCTTCCCGACGCTCACGACTCTCTTTATCAGCGCGATCGGAACGTTCGGCCTTCATAATATCGGTTTCTTCAGTAACTGCAGTATCCCGATTGATAACCAGGTTACGCAGCACCGCATCGTTGTATCGGAAAGTGGAAGTAAGCTCTTCCAGCTCGGCCTGGCCGCATTCAATATTCATCAATACGTAATGGGCTTTATGGATCTTTTGAATTGGGTAAGCCAGCTGTCGGCGCCCCCAGTCCTCACAGCGGTGCACACTACCGCCGCCTGACTTAACCAGGTTGGAATAACGCTCAATCATGCCCGGCACCTGCTCACTCTGATCAGGGTGGACAATAAAAATCACTTCGTAATGTC
>JBFJZC010000246.1:0-4560 GCA_041622295.1 Porticoccaceae bacterium | reverse complement strand
GTCCATCGACTTCGTAGTTTCCCGACAGCCGTTGCTGGAGTTTGTCAGCGACGCGATGGGCATTCTGTGCAGCGCTTGATGAGTGAGTGCCGACAGAGGGTAATATGACGATAAATTCATCGCCGCCCATACGCCCCACAGTGTCCTCCTCCCGCGTCCACTCCCGCAAGCGGTCGGCCACGCCAGTCAACAATAGATCGCCGATCTTATGACCGAGGCTATCGTTAAGCAGTTTGAAACGATCCAGATCGATGAATAACAACGCCCCCGAAGTTTGCCCGCGCGCAGCCAGATAACAGG
Organism: Porticoccaceae bacterium; assembly: GCA_041622295.1. Taxonomy (GTDB): domain Bacteria; phylum Pseudomonadota; class Gammaproteobacteria; order Pseudomonadales; family Porticoccaceae; genus HB2-32-21. The sequence goes on along the minus strand of JBFJZC010000246.1, from coordinate 4,260 downwards.
CTTGCTGAAGTCGATCCTGTACTAAGCGACGATTGGCCAGGCCGGTGAGCGGATCATAGTAGGCGAGCCGCTCCACCTCACTCTGGGCGGTCTTATAATCGGTGATATCAGCCACCGCTCCGCGCAGTGCGGTGACCGCGCCGGTGGCATCGGTTTCCACCTCACATTGCGTGTTGGCCCAGCGTAATTCCCCATCATCGCGGACATGGCGGCTCTCCAGTTTAAAGCCTTTCCCCTCTGCTAAGGCCCGCTCTACAGTCGTCGTGATCAACGGCTGATCCTCTTCGTAGACAAAAGGCAGCTCGCCGAACTCACTGCCCAGGTTCACCACGCTAACCCCCAACACCTCAGCCGAGCCTTCCGACCAATGTAACTGCCGCGTACTGACATCCATCTCCCAACTGGCAATACCGTAAGCCTGACTGGACAGACGAATCATTTTCTCTTTCGCCGCCAGCTCACTCATCAGCCGCTCGCGCTCCCGCTCATCGCGCTTTCTGGCAGTGATATCACGGACATTGATCAAGACAACCTGCTCACCTCCGAGTGTGCCGGGTGCGAGGCTCACCTCGAGGTCCAGTCGCCCCCTATCTGTTAATTGTGCCTGCCAGTCCAGTTGCATACCGCGTCTACCGACCAGTGTCGTCCGCATGACATCGCCAAGTTTGGCTCTAGAGCTGACACCGTCATCCTGAAACTCCGGGGAGAGATCGAGGATGGTCAGTCCGAGAATATCGTCCCTGGCGCGCTGTAATATTTGCGCCAGCTGTTCGTTACACTCGACGATGCCCTCACTTCCTACCACCATAAAACCGTCATACATGGAATCAACCAGCGATTGATAGGTACTGCGGGTTTCCTGCATGACGCCCACGGCGGTCTCAACGCTGGTGAAATCCTGCAAATTGACAATAAAATGGCTGGGCAAGCCCTGCTGATTTCTGAGTAAGCGTATCGACTCAAAAAAATGCAAATGCTCGCCTTTTTTGTTTATGCGCTCGGTACGGCCAGGATAGGCCTCCATCGTGCAATAGTTACCTTGCAGGAACTCCATAAACCCTTTATCAGCCTGATCCTCATACAAACTGGCCAGGGGCACACCGATAAGTTCTTCGGTAGCGTAACCGCTCAGGGCAAAGCAAGCCTTATTGGCTCGCACAATAATTTGTTCGGCGTCGGCGATCATCTGCGGGCCACCGGTTTCAAAAGCCAGTGCCGCGAGGATGCGTTCCTCGCGTATGCGGTAATCTACGGTAATGTCCCTGAAGGTCAATACTGCGCCCTCAAGCGCTCCCGTAATACCGGTGAGCGGCGATGCTCCCTCGCCGATTTGATAATACTCTCCGCGCTTACTGCATAAGGTCGCACTGATACGACGTGGACTGTCACCTGTTTGCACGGCATCAGTGACCAGGCTGGCGGCCGGTTCGCCAGTTTCGCTGTCCTCCAGCACCATCACCTCGTTAATATGTTTATCGCGCGCAGCGTCACGGTCCCAGCCAGTTAACACCTCGGCGACGCCGTTCATGCGCTCCACCCTGCCCGCCTTATCCGTCACTATGACTGCATCGCCAATCGATTCAAGAATTCTACTGAGGCGCTGCTGATGGTCATAAGAGCGCGCCAGCGTCCTACTGAGATCGTGACTCATGGCGTTGAACGCATTCGCCAGATAGGCAAATTGCCCACGCCCCGGAATGACGATATCTGCGGCCTCATTATCTGTCGCGTCATTGCTTGAAAAGCTTTCCACACCCCGAATGATTTTCTGCAAAGGTTTACTGAGAAACTGATTCAAAAACCAGATCAAAATACCGAGATTAATGACACCGATAACCACGAACAACATCAGACCTTTGCGCAAAAGCGCGTACACGGCGGGCTTCCGGTGCGCGACATTTAGTTGCACAAACAGGATGGCGTCTGCATCGGGTCTAAGGGACGCCTTTTGCGAGGATATAGACAAGGGGTAATAGATATACGTCCAGTCAGAATCCACCGTTTCGAACACCTGGCCAGGTCCTGTCGCCGAACCGATAGCAGCAAGCTGTGCGGCATCAAAGTCTGTCAGAACCTCGGTTGCCAGCCGACCTTTTTGCCCCAGCCGGTTGGAATATAATATCCTGCCATTTCTGGCGATGATGGCCAGTTGATCGAGGCCCGGATCATCATTAAACTTGGTAATCTGCTCATCCAGATGGGCGATTTGTCCATCCGTACCAACAAACTGTTTGGCCTCAAAGGCGCTTTCAACCGTTTGCTGAAAGCGTTGCATGTTTGCCCGCCAACTGGACAAATATTGTTCCTTGTAGGTCGATGTATAAATTCTCTCCTGAACAACAATCCAGACCACTGCGGTGACGGCGAAAAGCAGGCTTGCCAGTAATGGCAAGCCCCAGCGAAAGTCAATTTCTCGTTGACTGGTTTCTGCTTGCTTAGCTTCTGCTTGCTTAGCTTCTGGTCGCCTGGTTGCCATAAACATCGGAAAGTTAATCCACCAGAAACGAGGCGTCACTGAGTGACGGAATGGGCTGATCGATACGCAACAGATCGTGCTTTTGGAGGAATACGGCAAGCGCCTCTGCCGTCACATCCAGGGGCGCTGGTGCCCCAGACAGCAGCTCGCGGTTCTCCTCAATATCAGGCTGCCGTAACCCGATAAATAGACCTGCAACCCGCTCAGGTGGCGTACGCAGACGGCGGGACATAATATCGGCGGCAGCCGCAGGATTCTGTTCGATATAGTCGAGGGAGCGAAAATAACTCAGTAGCAGGTGGCGAATATTTCTGTTGCGGGACGCCAGCAGCGCCTGACGTACGACCAGGACATCGACAATACGACCCGGTATTTCCGCACTCGAAAACACGACTGTGGCGCCCCGGGCCTCAAGCGCTGACTTAACGGGTTCGAAGGTCACCACAGCATCTACGCCGTACTCAAGGTACACTTCCTCGTGTTGATTAACCGGCACTGTCAGCGTACGCACTTCTCCAGGCGCCAGACCGGCTTTTTGCAGGGCTGCATATAACACCACCGCGCCAACTGCCGATTTCTCGACGGCAATGGTCTTACCGTGCAACTGACTCAGTTCAGTGATGGGTGGTTTAGCCAGAATCACATCAGCGCCATCAGACACATCCATCACCAGAACGACGGCCAAATCTACGCCTTCGGCCACGATAGTCAGCGCTTCGTCCAACGTCAGGCACGCGGCTTCGACCGTATTATGACGGAGGTGGGAAAGTGTCATCGTCGCTGATGTGGTATCAACCATACGGATGGTGCTGTCTGCGTAATAATCGAGCGCTTCGGCCACGTACAGGGGCTCGTATCCCACCCAGGGATGGCATGCCACGCGCAGTATCTCCTCTCGCTCGGTACAAGCGCTGAGAAGCATGGTGGCCAGCACTAAAAATGGCAACCGTATTGATGTCATCCCTGGCAGGCTGCCTATGATCGGCTGCAAAAAATACTCCTCTGTTCATCCAGCTAACGAAACTGTCGGCGTAAAGCCGCTGGCAGCGTGTGCCAAACATTGATCCCACATGGCTTCGGAGCACATCCCTCTTCTACTCACCGCCTCTACTCATCGCTCTGGCCAGTGCCGCGGGCTCATAACGCCGGTACCACACAGTACCCTAGTACGTTTTCACAGCCCTCGTCTACCCTATATGGGTAATAAATATGAGCCTGTACCTGGCCTGATGCATGGCTCATCACAACAACGCTAGAAACCCTTAGCTGGTTTAAAAGCACATAACCATGCCGATCAAAAACGCGGCGCGACTTCTTCAATAAAAGCCTGCTTGGATTCGCGCCAATGCTGAAAATGATCGAGATGGTCATAGCCCATGGTTAGCAGGCAGCCAAAACCACCCGACTCATCAACCATGGCGGCAAGTTTATCGCTGACCGTATCGGGACTGCCGACCAGCCAGTTGTGCTCGGCAAGGTACTCCAATGTCACGTCTGCATCCGCCACGTCGGGACGGTGCTTCATCACATCAATGAGACCGAACTGTCTGAATAGAGGCAGTAAATACTCTCCCCACACAATGCCGATGGGGCCTTCAATGGCACGCTTAACAGCCTCCCGGTCAGTGTCTGCCACCAGCACATCCCGGCCCAGTCGCCACTGGCTCCGATCCGCTTCGCGACCGGCTTCGTTAGCCGCCTGCTCAACCATCTGCCAGTTCTCCTTCAAATACTGGTTACTCAAACCCAGATTCAACGGAATATAACCTGCGCTGCCGGCCAGG
>JBFJZC010000245.1:0-4576 GCA_041622295.1 Porticoccaceae bacterium | reverse complement strand
GTGAAAAAGCCACTGCTGCAGGAGTGACCGTGACGCGTATTGCTCATGGCGTGCCGCTGGGCGGCGAGCTTGAATATGTTGATGGCGGAACTTTGAGTCACGCCTTTAACTGCCGTAAACAGTTTTGATCCGGATACGGCAATGACCATGTCAACGACAACGACAACGACAACGACAACGACAACGACAACGACAACGACAACCGTTGAACCACCGCAGCTCATCGATAATGCCAGCGCTTTGCGCGAGGCCATCAGCCAATTACGAGCAGTGAGCGCCGTGGCCCTCGATACGGAATTTATTCGTACGGACACTTTTTACCCGCTGCTTGGTCTGGTGCAGTTATCTGACGGTTTTTCCACCTGGTTGATAGATCCTTTGGCCATGTCGACAGAGGAGTTAGCGCCATTGGTTGAGCTGCTGCTCGATCAAGGTGTCGTCAAGGTGATTCATTCCTGCTCGGAAGATATGGAGGTGCTGCGGCACACGCTCGGTGTTGTGCCAACGCCAATATTTGATACGCAGGTGGCCGCAGCTTTTGCCGGGCTCGGTTTTTCATTGAGCTATCTGGCGTTGGTGAAAGAACTGACGGGCGTAACGCTGGATAAGCACGAAACGCGCTCAGACTGGCTGCGTCGGCCCCTGTCAGCGGCGCAGTTGATTTACGCGGCGGAAGACGTCGAGCACCTGCTGATGGTGTACGAGAAATTAGCCGCGCGTTTAGATTTGCTGGGGCGCCTCGACTGGCTGAGAGAGGATATGCTGGCTGTGCAACAGGCAGCTGCGGCGGAAGCCCCCGGGGATGAGTATTTTTTACGGGTTAAGGGCGCCTGGAAGCTCGATAGACAGGGTATGGCGATATTGAAAATGCTGGCTACCTGGCGCGAAGGAGAAGCCCGGAAACTTGATCGGCCCCGCAGCCGGATAGTTGCTGACAAGGATTTGTTACAGATAGCGATACTAAAACCCGGACAGCGGACATTATTAGTGGCCAACAAGGATCTGCATCCGCGCTCGGTCAGGGTTTATGGCGATAAACTGATTGAGCTGACCCTGACCGCATTGAGCGCGGATCCAGCAGCGTTTCCGGAGGCGCTGCCAAAGCCGGTGCCCAGGGAGTATGGGAGTATTCTTAAAGGCTGTCGGAAAATGGTGCAGGAGAAAGCCGATGCGCTGGGCCTGGCTCCCGAGATATTGGCTCGCCGCGTCGATCTGGAGCATCTGCTGCGCACTGTGGCCGATGGGGCGGCAAGATTACCCCCAGCGTTGGCCCAGGGCTGGCGTAAGCATATTATCGGCGACGATTTACTGGCCCACGTCAGCCACCTGGAGGCTCCTCGAGGATGAAGGTTTTATGTAACGTATACAAAAGTTTAACGCGCAGTGATTACTATTTGTTTGTCAATCGCGATGACGAGTTGACGCGAGTCCCCGAATCTTTGTTAAAGCATTTTGGGCCACATGAACTGGCGATGACGCTGGCCCTTTCGGCTGAGCAGCATCTCGCTGCCGCTACTGCTGCGGACGTGCTTGATGCGCTGGTGGACAAGGGTTATTACCTGCAACTACCACCACAACGTAATGATGCTGATATGCAGGCCGTCAGAAGTAAGAATGAGAAGCTTTGATGGTGGCTATGACAGACCCCTTCTGGGAAAAACCCCTCGACGCCCTTGACCAGAACGAGTGGGAAGCCCTGTGCGACGGTTGTGGTAGGTGTTGTCTGGCCAAACTAGAGGACGAGGACAGCGGCGAGGTCCTGTTTACCCGCGTTGCCTGTCATTTACTCGATACCGAACAGTGTCGGTGCAGGGACTACGACAACAGGTTGAAAAAGGTTCACGATTGCCTGCGTCTAAGTCAGGATAATATCGACACGATAGGGTGGTTGCCGACAACCTGCGCTTATCGATTGCGCCATGAGGGGAAGCCTCTGTTCGACTGGCACCCGCTGGTTTCTGGCTCGACGCAGTCAGTGCACGACGCTGGAATATCCGTCAGAGGTCGCGTGATATCAGAACGGCATGTGCATCCCGATAGTCTCGAAGAACATGTCGTCAACTGGATAGAATGAGCTGCGCGAACGGAGTTGAAGACTAAAGATCCGGTTGGGAGTATTGAGCGTTGAGCGTAGCGATTGCGTTGTTGGTTCGGCCTTTATGCTGTGCGGCGTCGACACAGCTACCGGCGGTTGGGTAGCCTTTCACGAGGGTTTTATAAGGAGGGTCGCTTGTGTATAGCATGGAAAATTATTATTGGGGCGGGGTAGCCTATGTGCTGGGCGTGCTCTTGCTTACCCCGGCCCTGTGGTGGATGACACGTTTCATGAAATGGCATCCACTCAAGGCATTTTTTAGAGTGCTGGTGCTGGCGGTGCTATTGACGCCGGCCTACGCTTTTAACGACATGATTTATCTGGCGCCAGCCTGGACGGTTAGCGTTTTTGAAGCCATTAACCCGCAGACGGAACAGGGTGTGTCGCGTGGGCTGGTGCCCATCGTATTTTGCTTTGCGGTGGTCTATGTCCTCGATCTGTGTTTCTGGTTACTGTTGCGAAATCGCCGCAGCAAACCTGCGCGCAGGGCAGCACGCGAAGCGTAGATAAAGGTTCCTCATAAGTTAGCCATGGTTAATAGTCGCTGGTTGCGCGTCGCGTCGAGGCCTGTCGCTTAAAGCTCGCCCAATACTTCCCTGACTTCAAAAAATGACCGCGATGTTGTGAGCGCCGGTTTAGTGCACGCCGTGCATACCGCGGCGCAATAGTGGTGAGATCAAAAACAGGAATACCGCGACCCCGACTGCCAGCCAGCCCACCTGCGTATAGACGCCCAGGATGTTGGTTAGCGCTGCGGATGTATCCACCGCCTCGCCAGGCAGCGTTTCAATACTTGTCATTCGGGCTATCTGCCCCGCCATAAAGTTAGCGCCTGCAGATGCCAGGAACCATACCCCCATCATCATCCCCACCACCCGCAGCACACTTAACCTGGTAATCATGGATAGGCCGACAGGGGAAATGCAAAGTTCGCCCGTGGTGTGTAGCAGGTAAATGAGCACCAGCCAGATCAGCGGGGTTGCTGTGCCCTCAGGCGTCAGTTTTGCGCCGAATACCAGCACCAGAAAGCCCAGGCCTACCTGCAGTATTGCCAGCGAAAATTTCACTGGCGTGGCCGGCTCCCAGCCCCTGGCCGCCAGTTTGGACCACAGCATTGCGAACATCGGCGCCAGCAGAAAAATAAAGAACGCATTCAACGACTGGAAAACTGATGCAGGTATTTCATAGCCGACAAGGACTCGATCCACTGATCGATCGGCAAACAGGTTGAGTGAGGATCCCGCCTGCTCAAATAGCGCCCAGAACAATACTGAGAACACAATCAAGGTTGCGGCCACGAACATACGGTGGCGTTCAACAGGGTCGCACTTAAAGAAGGAGTAGGCGACAACCACCAGCAGCATCAAACCGCCAAAGCCAAGCAGCGCCTTGCCGACCAGCGCCTGATGTTGCACCAGTTGCCAGATGATCAGGACGCCCACGATGCCGCCGCAATAGATCAGGTGCTCTCGATTGATGCCAATGATCAGGGTTTCTTTCAGTAATGCGGGTGCAGGTGGATCCGCCCGACCCTGCAAATGAGGTTGGCCACGCAGAAATACCGCCAGCCCGATTAGCATGCCGAAACCTGCCAGCCCAAATCCATAGGCCCAACCATAGGTCTGCCCGAGCCAGCCACACAGTATCGACGCGAAGAAGGCGCCAATATTGATGCCCATATAGAAAATGGTAAAGCCGCCATCTCTGCGCCTGTCATCGGCAGCGTAAAGGGCGCCGACGACTGTGGATATGTTGGCTTTGAGGAAGCCAACGCCAGTAATAATGAAGGCCAGGGATAAGTAAAAAAGTTGTAGGAAAACCGGGTTTCGCGCCACTTCAGTGCCGTCAAGCGTCGCTGGCGGGCCTTCTAATGCCATGCCAAAATGCCCAATAACCAACAAGATGGCGCCATAAGTTACTGCTTTCCTTGAGCCTAGATAGCGGTCTGCCAGGATGCCGCCAATAACCGGGGTCACATAGACCAAAGCCGAATAGGCACCGTAAATTAAAAATGCTTTGTCATCGCGAAACAGGAAGTGCTCAGTGAGGTAAAAAATTAGCAACGCGCGCATTCCGTAAAAGCTAAAACGTTCCCACAGTTCTGTCATAAAGCAGACAAACAACCCCTGCGGGTGACCAAAGAAGCGGGTGTCGAGTGTGGCAATGCCGGGGTCAGTCATTATTGTGCCAGTCCATATCGAATCGTTTTTACAGGGCGAATCTTAGCAGGACGCGCGCCTCGGTGATGCCACTCAACGGCTTCTGGGCCCGCGCGAGTGATTATTAAGGTTGGAATCGATGCAAAGGTGAAGCTAGAATACGTCAGTTTTTTCAGTTTCATTCAGTTTTATAAAACATCTAGCTAGGGGAATTATATGCAATTTACCGGTACCGAGCGTTACGTTGCCACCGACGATCTTCAAATGGCGGTTAACGCTGCAGCTACTCTGGAACGGCCGCTGCTGATCAAAGGGGAGCCTG
>JBFJZC010000244.1:0-4578 GCA_041622295.1 Porticoccaceae bacterium | reverse complement strand
GCCTCGGTGGCCAGCAGGCTGACCTTGTTATTTCCGATATGGCACCCAATATGAGTGGTATGAAAGCCGTTGATCAGCCGCGGGTGATGTATCTGGTGGAGCTGGCCTTTGATTTTGCCCGCCAGGTGCTGCGTCCCGGGGGTGTCTTTGTCACCAAGGTTTTTCACGGTGAAGGCTTTGATCAATTACTGAAAGATGTGCGGGGTCGTTTCGACAAGGTCTCCGCTAAAAAGCCTGATGCATCTCGCGCCAGGTCAAGAGAAGTATACTGGGTGGCTAAAGGCTACCGTGATGAGCGCTAAACACGGGTTAAAAAATCCGGGTTATACTGTAACGACACCGCAATAGGTCGGCGCTGTGCTGACACGAGGGTATTCTGTTGAGTGAAATGGCTAAAAATCTGATTCTCTGGGTGATTATCGCCGCAGTTCTGCTGTCGATCTTTCAAAACTTCAAGGAAGGACCGTCGCCACAGACCATCAGTTACACCAATTTTGTCGACGAAGTACAGAATGACCGTGTACGGAGTGTGGTGATTGAAGGTCAGGTCATAGACGGTGAACATCATGACGGCACACGCTTTCGCACGGTGAGGCCCGACGTTTACGATAGCGGAATGATGAACGACCTGCTTAATCACAGTGTGAATATTGAAGGTCGCGAGCCAACCAAACCCAGTATCTGGATGCAGCTGCTAATGGCTGCCTTCCCTATATTGCTAATTGTGCTCATATTTATGTTCTTTATGCGGCAAATGCAGGGGGGTGCTGGTGGTGGTCGCGGCGGCCCCATGTCGTTTGGCAAGAGTAAGGCCAAGCTGCTCAGTGAAGATCAGATAAAAACCACATTTGCCGATGTTGCCGGTGTCGACGAGGCGAAAGAGGATGTTGGTGAACTGGTAGAATTTCTTCGTGACCCGTCGAAGTTCCAGAGTCTCGGTGGGCGTATTCCCAGCGGGGTGTTGATGTCAGGGCCACCAGGTACCGGTAAAACCTTGCTGGCTAAAGCTATTGCCGGTGAAGCGCGAGTGCCCTTTTTCTCTATATCCGGCTCGGATTTTGTTGAAATGTTTGTTGGTGTTGGCGCGTCCCGCGTGCGAGATATGTTTGAGCAGGCCAAAAAGCAGGCGCCTTGTATCATCTTCATCGATGAAATTGATGCCGTTGGTCGTACCCGCGGTGGCGGGTGGGGCGGTGGCAACGATGAGCGCGAGCAAACCTTAAACCAGTTACTGGTTGAGATGGATGGTTTTGAAGGCAACGAAGGCGTCATAGTGATTGCGGCCTCCAACCGTCCCGATGTATTGGACAAGGCCTTATTGCGGCCAGGCCGTTTTGATCGGCAGATTTATGTCGGTTTGCCAGACATTCGTGGCCGAGAGCAAATACTCAAGGTACATGTGCGCAAGGTGCCGCTCGACGATAATCTTGACCTCACGGTGATTGCCAGAGGTACACCCGGGTTTTCGGGGGCGGATCTCGCCAATTTGGTTAACGAGGCCGCTTTGTTTGCTGCCCGTGCTAATCACCGCATGGTGACGATGGAGGAGTTCGAAAAGGCCCGCGACAAGATCATGATGGGTGCTGAACGGCGGTCCATGGTGATGTCTGAGCAAGAAAAGGCGAACACAGCCTACCACGAGGCTGGTCATGCCATCGTCGGCAGGTTGATGCCTGAGCACGATCCGGTCCACAAGGTCACCATTATTCCGCGCGGCAGGGCTTTGGGCGCCACCCACTTCCTGCCCGAAGAAGACCATTACAGCATGAGTAAACGCAAACTGGAGGGTCAGTTGTGCAGCCTCTATGGAGGGCGTATAGCCGAAGAATTGATCCACGGGCTTGACGGCGTCACCACCGGGGCTTCCAACGATATTGAGCGGGCCAGCCAGCTGGTTCGCAGCATGGTTACGCGGTGGGGGCTGACCGAAAAAATGGGGCCGATCCTCTATGGCGATGAAGAAGCGGCCTACCCTGGGCAGGGCGGCAAAAACTTCTCTGGGGCGACCTCTCAGCTAATTGATGAAGAGATGCGACGCATTATCGATGAGTGCTATGGCCGTGCTGAGAAACTATTACGGGAAAATATCGATATCCTTCATGCTATGAAGGATGCATTGATGGAATATGAAACGCTCGATGCCAAGCAGGTCGATGATTTGATGGCGCGCCGCAAGGTGCGGCCGCCTCGTGACTGGCACGATACTGATATCGGCAGTTCGTCCGGCGGTACCGCTGCCAAAGGGGATTTGACCGGCTCAGGCAAAGTCGACATCACTAAACCAGAACCGGACGCGCCTGCTGGCGACCCGGTTGAAGGGAGCTAAAGGCGGCATCACGGCATAAACTGCACATGGTGATTTGACGCGACGAAAATGGGTGCCTCGAAAGAGCTCGGGGGGGCGGGCAAGTCCAATACGCTGTTTAGCGTAGGCCATGGTCGCGCGCTGGTGATGGGGGTGGTTAACGTCACGCCAGATTCCTTTTCGGATGGTAACCAGCTTTACAGCGGGCGCAAGCGAGACCTCGATAAAATCCTGTTTTATGTAGAAACCTTGATCAATGAAGGTGCCGATATTCTGGATATTGGCGGTGAATCTACGCGACCGGGCGCCAGCTTTGTTAGCGAGAGCGAAGAAATTGACCGGGTCATTCCGGTAGTCATGGCCTTGGCGGCACGCTTCGATACCCCCCTCTCAGTCGATACAAGTTCTCCTGCAGTTATCACCCTGGCGGCGACGGCGGGCGCCGCCCTGGTCAACGATGTTCGTGCCCTGCGCCGTCCAGGTGCCCTGGCAGCGGTTGCAGGCAGTAATTTGTCTATTTGCCTGATGCATATGCGGGGTGACCCCCAGACCATGCAACAGGAACCGGAGTACGGGGATGTCGTCGCCGAGGTGGGACAGTTTCTGGCGGAACGGGTGGTCGCCTGCGAGGCAGCGGGTATTGACCGTGCCAGACTGATCATTGACCCTGGTTTTGGCTTTGGTAAGACTTTAGCGCACAATCTAAGCCTGATAAGAGGGCTCCCAGGATTGGTCGCCCAGGGTTTGCCGGTGATGGTTGGCCTGTCGCGTAAGCGTATAATTGGCGAAGTACTGGGTAAACCGGTTCTCGAGCGAAAATACGGTAGCATAGCGTTGGCGCTGTTGGCGGCTGAACGGGGTGCCTGCATTGTTCGCGTTCATGATGTCGCTGCTACGGTAGACGTTTTGAAAATATTATCTGCCGTGATGGACTTGTAGCTGGCGGGATTTATGCGTTGGACTGGAGTTTAAAAAGCAATGGATAAACGTTTTTTTGGCACTGATGGCATCCGTGGTCAGGTCGGTGACTATCCCATCACAGTGGATTTCGTTCTTAAGCTTGGCTGGGCCGCTGGTCAGGTCTTTAGTCGCAACCTCAATGATCGGGCTCGCAAACACATACTGATCGGCAAAGACACCAGGGTGTCTGGTTATATGTTTGAGTCTGCTTTGCAGGCGGGCATTATCGCGGCGGGTGTCGACGTGAGCTTACTTGGTCCCATGCCGACCCCGGCTGTAGCTTACCTGACGCGTACTTTTAGAGCACAGGCGGGCATTGTCATCAGTGCTTCTCACAACCCCTTTCAGGATAATGGGATAAAATTTTTTGGCGCTGACGGATTTAAGCTGCCGGATCAGGTAGAACATGACATTGAGCGTTATCTGGATGCAGATATTGTCACCAACGAATCTATCCAGCTTGGCCGTGCCCATCGGGTGAGCGATGCTGCCGGTCGCTACGTCGAGTTTTGCAAAGGTACTTTGCCGTTTCGATTCAGTTTGGCCGGTGTCAAACTGGTGGTGGATTGCGCGCACGGGGCCACCTATCACGTCGCCCCTGAAGTATTTCGGGAGCTGGGTGCGACCGTTCTTGAGCTAGGTGTGCAGCCCGACGGGGTCAATATTAACGACGAATGTGGCTCGACGAGTCTGGATGTGTTGCGTGAGACGGTGTTGGAAACGCAGGCGGATATTGGTATCGCACTGGATGGCGACGGAGATCGGGTCCTGTTTATCGATCACCGGGGCAATGCCGTGGACGGAGATGAACTGTTATATATCATCGCCAAATTTCGCCAGACACTTGGCAATGTCTGCACGGGTGTCGCCGGTACTCTGATGAGTAATTTTGGTCTGGAAAAAGCCATGGCCGAGCTGGGTATTCCATTCGCACGTACCAGGGTTGGTGACCGCTATGTTATTGAAGCCATGCGCGAGCGAAAGTGGGATTTGGGCGGTGAAAGCTCTGGTCACATTGTCTGTGGCGATATCACCACCACAGGGGACGGAATAGTTGCCGCGTTGCAGGTATTGCGGGCCATACTTGAATCTGGCGAAACGCTGTTTGATTTAAAGCGAGGCATGCACAAGTTACCCCAGACCATGATCAACGTGCCGGTGATTAATTCTTCTGCACTTGGACACAGCGCGGTTATGTCGGCGGTCAGGCTGGCAGAGCAGAAGCTGGCTGGCAACGGGCGGGTGCTGTTGCGACCATCAGGTACTGAGCCAATCATTCGTGTCATGGTCGAAGGCGAAGATGTTTTACTGGT
>JBFJZC010000243.1:0-4591 GCA_041622295.1 Porticoccaceae bacterium | reverse complement strand
CAGGGTGGTGCCTTTATTTGACGACCCAGTTAGAAGCCCCGTTTAGTAGGCCCAGGCTGAAGGCCAGGGATCGGCGCAGAGTGCGCTGACCCAGGCGAAATCAAATCAGCATGATCAACCGGAAATAAGCCGTGCTACTAGTAACTCTTCGGCAAACCTAAAATATATTCACCAATGTAATTGAGAGTCATTTCCCGATTGATGGGCGCCACCTTGCCTAAGCGCGCGCCGATAAAATGGCTGACCATGTCGTAGCTCTCGCAAAAGCCGTAGCCGCCAAAGCATTGCAGGGCGGCATCGGCGGCCTTAAAGGCAGCATCGGTGCCCACCAGCTTACCCATGTTGGCAATATCGCCCACCACCTTTGGATGGGCGCCCTGATCCTGAAGAGACGCCGCTTTCTGTACCATCAGCGAAGCGGACTCTAGCAGCGCCTTGGCCTCGGCCAGAGGGTGCTGCAGGCCCTGATACGCGCCGATGGGGCCGTTGAATATTTTACGCTCGTTGGCGTACTCCGTGCCGCGCTTCAGCACATGGCGTCCGCCGCCAATGGCGCCGGCAGCTACCACCATCCGCTCTGGATTTAGCGCGTCAAACAGGACGTTAACGCCGCCGCCGACCTGCCCGAGAACGTTTTCTTTAGGCACTTTGACATCGTCAAAATAGACAAAGAACTGGCCCTCGGCATTCATCAACATGGTATCCATGCGATCCCAGGACAGCCCCGCGGAATCAGTGTCCACTACAAACAAGGTTAATTTAGCTTTTTCACCCGGTTCGCCACCGTCAGTCCGGGCCACCACCAGCACCTGCTGGGCATCGTTGATGCCACTGATAAACAGCTTGTTCCCATTAAGCACAAAATGATCGCCCGCATCCCTGCCCACGGTTTGAATCTTGAAGGTATTGGTGCCAGCATTGGGCTCAGTGATGGCGAAGCAGCAGCGTTTTTCACCCGACGCGATAGCCGGCAGCCAGCGTTGCTTTTGCTCCTCGGTGCCGTGGCGCGAGATACTCGGCACGGCAATGCCCTGGTTGACCACAAAAAACAGCGGCGCGACACCGTGTTCCGCCAGTCGCTCCTGCAACAACACGAGGGCCAGCATGCCCATACCAGAGCCACCGTATTCCTCCGGCGTATTGATACCGAGAATACCCGCCTGTGCCAGCGCGTCCCACTGTCCCTGCGGAAAAGTCTGAGTCTTGGCGCAGTCCACATAGTATTGCCGCGGGAAGTCCTGGGCGATCTTGTCTGCCGTGTCGAGCAGCATTTGTTGTTCGTCAGAGAGCGAAAAATCCATAGTCAATTCCTGTTACTGTTTTGATATCGAATAAGTGCGAGGCTTGCTAGCTGTGTCTAACTTACTAGCTGTGTCCAACTTACTGCCTGTTTGCAACTAGCCTCACCAAACATGGCTAGCGTACCCGGTTCCCAATAAATGGCAACACCCTTGCACAAATACAATGATACTTTGCCCATCCCAGTTGATCTGCAGCTATTGCAATCCGCCCATCTAGTCGCTGAAGGGCTGCTGAGGCTATGACTCAAGTCACTCGGGAGCACTGGGCATCCCGCACCGGCTTTCTTTTGGCCAGTATTGGCTCTGCAGCCGGGCTGGGTAATATCTGGCGGTTTTCCTATGTCGCTGGCGAAAACGGCGGCGCATCCTTTTTACTGGTGTACCTGCTCTGTGTGCTGTTTATCGGTTTGCCTATCGTCATCGCCGAGATAAGCATTGGTCGCGAGGCACAGGGTGATGCGGTGCTGGCTTTTCGCAGCGCCAGACCAGATCGACCCTGGTTTGTGGCGGGTGGTCTGGCGGTGGCGGGCTGTTTTTTTATTCTTGGCTTTTACGGTGTGATAGCGGGCTGGGCACTGAAATATTTTGTCGCCGCCCTCTCGGGCGAGCTCTGGCAGGCGCCGCAACACCATCATTATTTTAAGGATTTTCTGGCCCAACCTCTGGCGCCGGTAATCTGGCAGTTTTTGATGATGGCTGTCACCACGGGCGTCGTCGCCAGCGGCGTGCAAAGCGGTATCGAGGCCGTCAACCGCTGGCTGATGCCCGTGCTCGCAGCAATTGTCATTGTCCTGGCGGCATATGCGCTGACCCTGGACGGCGCGGCTAAGGGCCTGAACTTTCTGTTTGCACCTGACTGGAGCGCCCTGCGGCATCCGCAGATTTACGTGGCCGCCATCGGTCAGGCATTTTTCTCTCTCGGCATTGGCATGGCTATTTTTCTGACTTATGGCAGTTATCTGGCCCGGGGCCAGGCTATCCCCTCTGCCGCTGCTGTTATCGTTATCGGTGACACGCTGCTCGCCATCGTCGCAGGCCTGGCTATATTCCCGGCAGTATTTTCCTTTGGTTTAAACCCCGCTGAGGGGCCAGAGCTGGCATTTATCACGCTACCCAGCTTGTTCGCCCTAATGCCCGCTGGGCACTGGTTTGGCACACTGTTTTTTGGCCTGTTAGTGGGGGCCGCTTTAACATCCATGTTTTCGATTATGGAAGTGCCAGTTGCGTATTTTATGCGCCGCACCGGACGGTCGCGGCGCGCTGTTACCCTTACCCTCGGCGCCGTCATTTTCCTGGTCGGGCTGCCTGCCTCGCTGGGTTACAGCACACTGGCAGATGTAACAGTCGCAGGGCGAAATATTCTGGAGCTTTACGATTTTAGCGTGGCGAACTTTCTACTGCCGCTCGGCGGCATTGCCACGGCGTTATTTACCGGCTGGGGTTGGGGTCGAGTCAGGGCATTGGCAGGAGCCGATTTTCACGATAACGCCACAGGCAAAATTTGGCTTTTTTGCCTGCGCTTTATCGCCCCAATGTTTATCGCCATCGCCTTTTTCAGTAATTCGATGGTGCTGGATTAATCGATAATCAAATTTTGAAACGCTTGGCGACGAGGTAATATATCTGACGACGACAAGGCGCGGCAGCGGTGATACGCCGCGCCTCCGCCCAACGAAACAGTACTAGCCGGTACGCGCGACCATAAATTCGGCAATGCTCTTAATGGCCAGTTTGCCTTCCGGCACGAACTTGGACATCAGATGCCAGACGTGCATCATTTCGTCCCACACTTCGAGATTTGAATCCACACCTGCCGCTTTCGCGGCGTCATGGAGACGTAGCGCATCGTCAAGCAACACCTCGTCACCGCCGACCTGAATCAACAGGGGCGGTAAACCTTTCAGATTCGCGAAGATTGGCGATGCCAGCGGATCGCTGGCGTCCTGATCACCCATATACAGACTCCCCATCCAGGCCAGCGTTTCCTTGCTGAGCATGGCGTCTACCAGCGCTTTGGTGCGCATGGTGGTGCCGCTCAGCGTCAGGTCTGCCCAGGGTGAAATGCAAATACCACCAGCCGGCATCGCCACCTTTTGATCGCGCAGCGATACCAGTGTCGCCGCGGTTAAGCCACCCCCGGCGGAATCACCGGCGATAAACATTTTTTCGGGTGCTTCGCCATCATCCAGCAAGGCCTTGTAGGCGGCGACGGCATCTTCTACCGCGCCGGGAAATAAAGTCTCTGGCCCAAGCCGGTAGTCGAGAATCAGTGTTTTGGCCTGCGTGGCATCGGCGATGGCGCCGACCATGTCGCGGTGACTATCAGGGCCACCGAGAACATAGCCACCACCGTGTAGATACAGCAAGGTGCGTTCGGGCTGACCTTTGGCCGGCATCTGCCATTCGCCAGGCACACCGCCCACGGTGACTGACTTGCCCAGTTTGCGGCTGGCGGTGAGCGAACTCATTTTGTCCAGCGAGGCCCTTTCCTTGACGACGTCGCCACTGCGACCCAACATTTTTTTCATCGTCACACGCATGGCGGACGACAAAAGTTTGCTACGTAAACTGGCCATAATCCCTACCTCTAAATCAGCTTCAAGATGGTTGTAACAGCGCATCTGCGAGCGCTGTAGTGTGCAACAAAGGACGCACAGTGGCAATCCATGCCGCTGGTATGCAGCCCACCAGACAAACCACACTCCGTTAGCAAGGGATCCTGTCACGACCGGCACACAATAAAAAAGCGCCCAACCGGGGCGCTTTCAATGGGTACTTGCGCTCAGCGGATTATCAGGCGCTGGCTTTATTCTCATCCGGCGCGCAAGACCAGCCGTGCAATTCAGGCAGTACTTTTTCAGCAAACAGCCGCATGCTTTTTTCTGCGTAGTCAAAGGGCATACCGCCAAAGCTGAACGATACATTGAGATTCATCGGGCCGGCCTGCTCGCGAACCCAGTGAATCTTCTCCAGTATCTGCTGCGGCGTGCCGTGTACCTGATTATTGGTAAACAGCTCGGTGACCGATTCGCGACCGCGATCACGCATAATTTCGGCGCTTTGTGCGTAAAAGTTATAAACCTTTTTATCGGCAAAGTGGGTGCCATCCATCTCGTAATGATCCAGCGCCGAAATCCAGTAGTCGTGCATATATTTCATTGCCATTTCTTCGGCGCGTGCTCCGTCTTCATCGCACACGCAAAAGATGTTGGCGACAATGGGTGGCGGCTCGGTGCCCTGGACTTTGCGAAAACGATCGCGATACCTGTCCACATCCTTGGCCCGCGATT
>JBFJZC010000242.1:0-4621 GCA_041622295.1 Porticoccaceae bacterium | reverse complement strand
TCGACGCGACCCAGGCCTCGACCGATGCCGAGTATTACCCGGCCCCTGGATATGTTGTCGACCACGCTGATTTGTTCGGCGACGCGAATCGGGTCGTTGTGCCAGGGTAGAATGACCGCCATGGAACCCAGTTTGACTCGTTCTGTGCGGCCCGCCATATAGGCGAGAAATTGCATGACGTCCGGCATCATCGTGTAGTCGGTAAAGTGATGCTCGATACCCCAAACCGCATCAAAACCCAGCGGCTCTGCCAGGTTGGCGAGTTTTAAATCATTTTGATAGATCTCGAAATCGCTTTTCTTGTGGCCGGGATTCTGGAATACCAGTGTTGCACCAACTTCCATCTCGATATCTCCCCTGTTTTCTGCGTTGAGTAGATCAATTGAACCTGTTTACTTGGCGCCGATGTTGCCTAATATTCCTGGTTAAGCGCTTTTGATTAAACGTTGACGATTAAACGTTGACGATTAAACGCTGTTGATTAGAAAAATTGACTAAATCCAGTTGACAAAAACCTGCCCAGAAATTGCTGAATAAAGACGCTACTTTTCAAAAAGTTATCGATTAAAAATTTATCAACTAAGCATGGCGTTAATCTGTGGAAGCATAGACCGCGAATTAGTGAAATACCAATAGAGCAACTAAATTGAGCAGCCAATTGAACTACCAGTTGAACTACCGAGCGCAGCGATACCGCGTGAGGGGTGCGTTGGTTGGTTCAATCCGCCTTGCCGGAGCCGAGCGCCTGCACAATGACTTTGCGTGTATCGATGGGGTCGATCACCGCGTCGATTTCCAGATAACTGGCCGCAGTAGTGGCCTTGCCCCGTTCGTACATGGCGTCGAGCAGCTTGTTGAACAGGATTTCCTTGTCTGAGGACGTTTGCTGCGCTTCCAGTTCTTTTTTAAAGCCAAGATGGACGGCGCCCTCAAGACCCATGGCGCCGAACTCCCCGCTCGGCCAGGAAGCGCTGTAAACCGGGCGTCCGAAACTACCGCCGGTCATGGCGATGGCGCCCAGGCCATAACCCTTGCGCAAAAAGATAGCGACTATCGGAGACTGAAGGCGAGCTCCGGCGACAAACATATCAGACATCTTGCGCACTGCGCCTTCCACCTCGCTGTCCGGCCCGACCATAAAACCTGGTGTGTCACAAAGGGACAGCACCGGCAGGGCAAAGCTGCTGCAGAGGTCAAGAAAGCGCGCCGCTTTTAACGAGGCTTCAGCATCAATAGCGCCGCCGAGAAAGCGGCAGTCGTTGCAGATAAGGCCAAGGGCTTTGCCCTCAATTCGCAAAAAGCCGGTGATAATGCCGCGACCGTAGTGTTCGCGCAGTTCGATAAACGAATCTGTATCCGCCAGGGTGGTAATAATGTCTCGTACTTTGTACACATAGCGCCGATCGGCTGGCAGCAAGGGCCACAGTTTTTTCTGATCCGCGCAGGTCCAGACGTCAACGCTGCCCTGAAAGTAAGACAGCACCTGCCGGGCGATACGTGTTGCGTCGGCTTCATCTTCCGCAACAATATCGACCACGCCATTTTTGGTTTGCGTTTCGATGGGACCAATGTCGGTAGGTTTATAAACCCCCATGCCGCCGCCCTCGATCATGGCCGGGCCCGCCATGCCTATCCACGAGCTGCGGGTGGCGATGGTGATATCGGCACAGCCAAACAGCGCGGCATTGCCAGCAAAGCAGAACCCGTTGTTGACTGCGATCATCGGCACCCGCCCACTGAGCTGGGCCCAGGAGGCAAAAGAATTCAGGTTCAAACTCAACTCGTAATCCGTATCCCCTGGTCTGCCGCCACCACCCTCAGCATACATTACCACTGGCAGGCGCAATTCAGCAGCCAGCTCCAGAGCCCGGTCGAGTTTTTTATGGTGGAACACCCCCTGGGTTCCGGCCAGCACCGTATAGTCATTGATGATGACAATGGCGCGACTGGTTTCGGCATCAAACAAATCCGCATTGATGGTCGCCAGCCCGGTAATAATACCGTCAGCCGCCGTATTCACCTTCAGGTCATCAAACGACCGCCGCCGCCGTTGAGCAGCCACCGCCAGCTGACCGTACTCAAGAAAAGATCCGTTGTCGCACAGATCATCCAGATTCTCCCGGGCGCTGCGGTAACCGCGGGCATGGCGTTTGGCGATGATTTCCTTGCGGCCTTCATCAAGAGTGTCTCGCAATCTGTCCCTGAACTGTTTGAGTACCTCATCCTTGTCGACATTAATGCTGGGTTGCGGCTGAGTTTTTATCTTGGTCACAGTAGTGGTTGCCTTTGATAACTACGGGGTTTGGAATTTGGTTCTGGCGATAAGGTGTTTAGTGTAACGCCATTATTAAATACCAGGGTATCTTCCAGGGGCAGCGGCGCTGTATCGGTGACCTGAATAAAAACCCGCTAACAGAACTTCCTGGTAATGGCCTTTCGACGGGGCGCACAAGTGCCGGCAGACATATTAGATTGCTGATACCAGAAATACGTCGATTGTTTCTGTCAACAAAGGCATCTAGTCTTATCAATGTAGACACTTGGTCTTATCAGCAAAGGCAGCTAGTCTCTACGCCAGGCACCCCGAGGTGGTAGTTTATGAGCGGTAGAGGCAGAAGTAACTGCTTTCCGATAAGCTATGGACGTGCGGGGCTTGACCATATCACTTCAAGACCATATCACTTCAATAACACCCCGACGGAGGTAATAGACATGAAACTACCCCTGCCTCAGCAATGCCCGGCCGATGCGGGCGAAGCGTTTGCGCAGCTCTGTGCCAAAGACCATCTGAATACCGATGATCTGATAATGCTCGCTCTACTGGAAGCCTCGGGCCAATCTCTCTACGGCGCTATCGCCGACCTTAGCGACAATCTGGAAATAGACAATCAGGAAATAAAGGCGCTACTCAACAAGAATGGTCAGGAAGAGCTTGGTCACGCTCACCGTATATTGAAAGCCCTGTCTATTCTTACCGGTAATCAATATGAACTCCCTGAGGATAAATTTAACCCCATGATCGGCGCCTGGCCCACGCAGGAATTTAGCGTGGAATTAATGCAGTCCTTTATCCAGGCAGAGCTAGACGGTGAGGCGCACTATAACCGGTGGGCGGAAAACGAGACTAATGAAGACGTCGTTAAAATCTACCGGCTGATTGGCGCAGATGAGCGCAGGCATAGCGAAAGAGATAAGCAGGTGCTGGAAATACTGCAAGGGGCTTAGCGTTAGATCAGTAGCCAGCGGGAGTTTATTCTGGGCTGCTATGGATGTTGATGCGGATAATCAGATAATATCTGCTGCGAGTGGTCATGATGTGCTGGGGACTAAACGATTCCAGGGCGAGGTCGCATGTACACGGAGCCGTCGGATATCCTTGGGGCGACACCAGAGCCAAAATGGGACGGCCAGAAAGAAGTTGATCAACCTGGGAAAGTGCGATTTATTTCGGGTTATCTCCTACAACAATAAGCATTACTTGCAAGCATCAGATGTCAGCATCGGAGAAAATACTTATGACAACTCTATATGATCTCAGCGTGGGAACTTACCTGCGTATCCTGCAGGCTACAGTTGTCGTTATGGAAAAAGGCGCCAGTTATTTTGATGAACAGGGGCTTGTTTTAAACGACGTGGTGGAGATGCGCCTGGCGCCAGATATGGCGGCATTTCCGTTTCAGGTCAACTCTGTTAGACACCACTCGCTCGGCGCTATCAAAGGGATAATGGCCGGTGAGTTTGGGCCGCC
This sequence comes from Porticoccaceae bacterium, assembly GCA_041622295.1. GTDB lineage: Bacteria > Pseudomonadota > Gammaproteobacteria > Pseudomonadales > Porticoccaceae > HB2-32-21. The sequence continues at coordinate 873 of JBFJZC010000242.1, read as the reverse complement.
GCCGGAACTTCCAGACATGGACTATCGTGGGCTTATGGCGTTATTAACCAGTGCGTTAGCTGAACTCGAGACGATACAGGCTGAAGATATCGTTGCGGTAAGGGGAAAAGGGATGCACTTTAGAGCCGGCAGTTTTGAAGTGCCCTTCACCACTGAGAATTTTATTTTATCGTTTTCACTGCCCAACCTCTATTTTCATGCCACGACAATTTATAACATGTTACGCATTAAAGGGGTGCCTCTGGGTAAGCTGGATTTTCTGGGCAAGATGCTTGTCGGTTTGCCCAAAAACTAGATTGTTGCGGTAGCTCGTCAGTTGTTCAACAATCAGCCAGGCAGGGCTCCTATGGTTTGTGGTTCGTTTAGATTTATCCCTGTTATGATGCTGTGGGAGAAAAATTCTGTACCGGTCGTGTGGTTAGGCTGTTACTTTAGGCTTTGATAAAAACGATAAGACATCCTCTAATTTAGCTATTTGGTGCCGACGGAGGAGTGTCGCCGTGCTAAAGGCCATGCATCGACTTCTATCGGTTCAACTATTGGGGCAACGACAATTTCGTATTGGACTATTTTCTTTATTACTCGTTGCGGCGCTTGCTAAGCCCCAGATGAAATCCAGGTCGGATTTTACCTGTTCAATGCATTGAATCCCTTCAACCCACGCATTCCTTATAGGTGCGAATAGCATCGATATGGTCCTGCGGTGTTTTTAAACCCGCGTTCATAGTGGCGATAGCCAGGTGAGTGGTGCCGAGTTCGCGCCAGGCTTCGGTGTTTTTTAACCAGCGTTCCGGGCTGCCGCCTGCAATTTGTGCCTGGGCCTGAATACCAAAGCCAGTCAAGCTTCGGCCGTGGACGGCCAGTCGCTGGTGG
>JBFJZC010000241.1:0-4679 GCA_041622295.1 Porticoccaceae bacterium | reverse complement strand
TTGAGGTCAATTCTTGAAATATTCATAATATAAATAGTGAGAATAAAGATGATAAATTAGCTAAATCATCTCACACCTTCTAGAATCCGCCAACTTTTAACGCGCTGGAAGGAGCATACCAATGGCACTTGGCAACTATGATCGAGCAACGGAAATTGCCCGGATTGAGAAAGACTGGGCGGAAAATTCCCGTTGGAAAGGCGTGGTTCGTACCTATTCCGCCGCCGATGTGGTACGTCTACGCGGCTCAGTAAAGAAAGAAAATACCATTGCCAGACGCGGCGCAGAAAATCTCTGGAAGCTGGTCAACGGCTCTGCTCGCAAGGGTTACGTAAACTGTCTGGGCGCCCTGACCGGTGGTCAGGCCGTACAGCAAGTCAAAGCGGGTATCGAAGCCATCTATCTGTCCGGCTGGCAGGTAGCGGCAGACAACAATACCGGCATGACCATGTACCCTGATCAATCTCTGTATCCAGCCAACTCGGTACCAGCTGTCGTTCAGCGCATCAATAACTCCTTTACCCGTGCCGATCAAATCCAGTGGGGCAAGGACATCCAGCCGGGCGCCGCGGGTTATACCGATTATTTCGCGCCCATTGTGGCCGACGCCGAAGCCGGTTTTGGTGGTGTACTCAATGCCTATGAGCTGATGAAAGCCATGATCGAAGCTGGTGCTGCTGGCGTTCACTTTGAAGATCAGCTCGCCTCTGTGAAGAAATGCGGCCACATGGGCGGCAAGGTGCTGGTCCCTACTCAGGAAGCCATTCAAAAACTGATTGCAGCGCGCCTCGCCGCCGATGTGTCTGACGTACCAACCATCGTACTGGCTCGTACCGATGCCAATGCTGCAGACCTTCTCACGTCCGATTGCGACGAGCGCGACCAGCCGTTTGTGACCGGTGAGCGTACCCCAGAAGGTTTCTACCGCGTCAAAGCCGGTATCGAGCAAGCCATTGATCGCGGCCTTTCCTATGCTCCTTATGCAGATTTGCTGTGGTGTGAAACAGCGACACCGAGCCTGGAAGAAGCGCAACACTTTGCCGATGCCATTCACGCCAAATTCCCTGATCAACTGCTCGCCTACAATTGCTCACCGTCCTTTAACTGGAAGAAAAACCTGGATGACGCCACTATCGCCAAGTTCCAGCAGGAACTGAGCAACATGGGCTACAAATACCAGTTCATCACGTTGGCCGGCATTCACAACATGTGGTACAACATGTTCGACCTCGCCCATAGCTACGCCCAGGGCGAAGGTATGAAACACTACGTCGAAAAAGTTCAGGAGCCGGAGTTTGCCGCAGCTAGCCGTGGTTATACCTTCGTATCCCACCAGCAGGAGGTGGGCACCGGTTATTTTGACGACATGACCACAGTCATTCAGGGCGGCAAATCTTCAGTCACCGCACTGACCGGTTCGACGGAAGAAGAGCAGTTTTAAGCTATTCCTTAACCGCTAAAAAACTATAAGAAAGGGCTGCCAAACTGGCGGCCCTTTTTTTTGTTAGCCCTCCCGCAACTGAACATAAGAGCGTGCGATGCTCAGAAAGCCCGATTTCTAGAAAACCTGATCTACAGAAAGCTTAGTATTCTCGAACCTGCTTGGTAGACCTCAGTGATAGAGGCCTGATCTTTAAGGACCAACCGCCCGATAGACCTGTGTCTGCGGATAAAACCCAAACCAGGCAAACCAGTAGGCGGTGACCGCTGGCATCTCCTCGCCCCTGGCATCAAAAATCTGAGCGCTGCGAGCATCTTTGGACCAGAGTATGCGGACCGACTGGCCGTTAATCTCATCGATAAAATCCCCCGATGTAAGCTCCAGCTCCCTGAAAGGATAGGCTTTGGCCAGGCCATCAATCACTACGCCCATTACCCATTCTTTATTGCCGTAGGCGTTGTTTTGGTTGGCAACCGGAAACCAGACATCCCCCGTATTTTTATAACCCTCATAGGGATCGCGGGAATAATCAAAATCAAAACCGGTATCTTCGGAAAGCACCTGGGTGTCGGGGAAACGTTTCAACCAATCTTGCCAGCTAGTGTGGCTGGCCGTTAGCAGTTTTAATCTTTCACCCGCGCGTGGTCCGCTTATGGCCTGCATTAGCAACTGTGACCATAATGATTCGGTCTCTCGATCATAGAGCAATACATCGCTGTTATAGAGCAAGCCCGACACGCCAAAGGTCAGGGGCTGGTCGGGTTTTGGCGCACGAAACACCATGCCGCTGCCACACAGTGGGCAATAAGTGATCGCCACGTAGTAGCTACCAAAGCGGTCATTGACGACTTCATGTCGACTAAGAATACTGATGGGGTAGGCACGAACCTGACCGGCGAAACTCACACCCATCACGCGTTGTTCGGGCTTGAGCTTCGCTTCATCAGGAGCAATAAAGCGCGGTTGATCGACAGACGCTATCCCGTCTTTTGGCGGACCACCCCGAAATACCTCAGCAGCGGGAATCAAAGCATCGCCCAGCTCAAAACCATTCAGGTTGTTTGCCAGGGCAGGCATACTACGACCAATCAGGCTCAACAGGCTTGCTAATACCAGACACACCGACAAAGCAACGCGAACGGTTGCTACAGCATCACGGTGTGTCTGGGTAGCACCAAAAAAATCACGGGCACCAGGCATCAAAGCTTGGAACAGTTACTATCGCGGTAGTTCCACTGGCAAGGGTTTATCAGCAACCACCACCCCGTTACTATCGGCATAAACGTACTCGCCAGGATTGAAGGTTACACCGCCGAAAGTCAGGGGAACGTTGTAATCACCAATACCGCGCTTGTCTGTTTTAAGCGGTATGGCTGCCAGGGCCTGCACGCCCAGGTCTAGCGCTGAAACTGCAGCAACATCGCGTATACAACCGTAGATGATCACGCCTTCCCAGTTATTCTTTACAGCGCTCTCGGCAATCATATCGCCGAGCAGGGCTTTACGGAGGGAACCGCCGCCATCCACCACCATAACTTTACCTTTGCCCGGTGTGGCCAGCTTTTCCTTGACGAGAGAGTTATCTTCAAAACATTTAACGGTGACAATTTCGCCACCAAAACATTCCCGACCCCCAAAATTCGATAACATGGGTTCTAGTACACGAACAAGGTCGGGGTAAGCGTCACAAAGATCCGGGGTGATGTCAGTCATGGTATTTCTCACATGTTTTAGTAAATGGCCTAAGCCCTTGGGTAGCTAATGTTGGTGAACACGTATTGGACATATGTAGCGGTGCATAAAACTATCGTCGAATTATACGTAATCACCGCCCTGTCGTCGTTGCGTTCACGACTGTGCACCACTAATCTACCACTCCCCTTAGCGCAACTTATAAGGTACGTCTTGTCGAATGCACTCCCGAATGCAGTGTCTTGATTTCACTCTCAACTGCTAACTAGCCATGCGCGCCGTTAAAGTAATCGACCACCCCTACGCCCAGCATGTCGAAACACTTTTTGAGTGCATCCGCGACATGCCGGACCCGGTCTGGCTAGACAGCGGCAAGCCCGCTTCTCTGCAAGGCAAGTTCGACATAATATCGGCCGCACCACACATAGTACTTGAGACAAACGACGACACCTCGATCCTGACCGATCACCTCGGGAGTACAAGTAGTCGCCAACACCCTCTGACACTCGCTGAGGAGCTGCTGCAAGATATGGCGACTCCCGCAGTCGCGGGTCTGCCTTTCTGTGGCGGGTTGCTAGGTTATTTTGGTTATGCCCTGGGGCATCGCTTGCTGGCGTTACCCAACGCCCCGCCCAATACGGTGGGCCTACCGACGTTGCGGCTGGGCTATTACACCTGGGCGCTGGTAGTTAATCATCAAACACGCAAGTCCTGTGTAGTCTTCCATCCGGCCTGCACCAAACAGCTACGCAGCGATGTACTGGCCCGACTCCGGGTTGGCCACAGCAGTTCAAGCGGGCACTTTCGATTAAAAACGCCGTTTTCCGCTTCGATTAGCCAATATCAGTATTCGCAAAAAATAGCGAAAATCAAAGCGTATATCGAGGCCGGCGATTGCTATCAGGTGAATTTTGCCCAGCATTTTGTCGCCAACTATGAGGGTGATCCATGGTTGGCGTACCGACAATTGCGTACCGTGTTGCCCTCCCCGTTTAGCGCGTTTCTAAGCTGGCAGGACAAGGCGGTTCTGTCCCTGTCGCCGGAGCGCTTTATCAAGCTTTCCGGTAGGCAGGTTGAAACAAAACCCATCAAGGGCACAGCGTCAAGGGGCACCACCGTTGCCGAAGATCAGGCTAACGCAATTGCACTGGTCAACAGCACCAAGGATCGCGCTGAAAACCTGATGATTGTAGATTTACTGCGCAATGACCTGGGTAAAAGTTGTCGATCCGGTTCTATTCGTGTGCCCAAGCTATTCAATCTGGAAAGCTTTGCCAACGTGCATCACCTGGTGAGCACCGTGACTGGCACCTTAGCACCGGGAAAATCGGCGCTGGATCTGCTGGCTGGATGTTTCCCCGGCGGTTCAATTACCGGCGCACCCAAAAAACGGGCCATGGAAATTATTGCCGAATGCGAGCAAATACAGCGCTCAATTTACTGTGGCAGTGTTGGCTACATCAGCGCCTGCGGACACATGGACACCAATATCGCCATTCGCACCCTGGCGGCCAGTGCTGGAAAAATGCATTGCTGGGGCGGTGGC
>JBFJZC010000240.1:0-4696 GCA_041622295.1 Porticoccaceae bacterium | reverse complement strand
GCGTCCTGAACTGGAGCTCGCCCTGCAAACCCTCATTGATGAAACCTTGCGGGACGCATCCCAACAACTGGCGCCACAGGGCAGTGACATCGCCTTGCTGGTCGATTACGCAGCCCGACACCTTCAGGACGGATCTGACCACCCTCTCACTCATGGTCTCGGCATGGCGGCGCTTCCGCCACAACATGCCGACGCCCTGAAACCGTGGCTGGCCATTGTGGAACTGGTGCTGACCAAAACTAATGGTTGGCGTAAAACGATTAACAAGACAAACGGCTTTCCCACCAAAAAGGACAGCCTTGATCCAGACATTGCTGATACCCGCAAGCAAGCCTGGCAGTCGCTGATGGCCTGGTGCATAGACCAGCCGGGGCTGCTGGAAACCTTGACCGATATACGCTATCTGCCCGCCCCTCGGTTTGACGCTGACCAGTGGTTGATTCTCGAAGCCCTAAGCACAGTATTGCCACAGCTGGCAGCGCGACTCGGCTGGATCTTCAGAACACAGGGGGTCAGTGATTTCACCGAAATAACGCTGGCCGCGCTATCGGCATTGGGCAGCGATGACAACCCAACTGATTTGACACTGCGTCTGGATGCCCAGATCCATCATATCCTCGTCGATGAATTTCAGGATACCGCCTCCGTGCAGTTCACCATCCTGCGCCGACTAACCGCCGGCTGGCAAAATGGCGATGGCCGCACACTGTTTTTTGTCGGCGACGGCATGCAGTCTCTCTATGGTTTTCGTAACGCTAATGTCGGCCTGTTTCTGGATATACGGCAACATCCGCTCGGAGAACTCAAACTTGCAGCGCTTGATCTCAGTGTCAACTTCCGCAGCCAGGCAAACATTATTGAGTGGATAAACCGGCTGTTCAGCGATGCGTTTCCCGCACTGATAAATACCGGTCGTGGCGCCGTCCCCTATGCCGCTTCAATACCCTTCAAGACCCCCAGTCCGGGAGCTGCCGTTACCATCGACGTGTTCACGGAAGATCCGTACCGTTTGCTCGAAGCCAGACAGGTAGCCGCCCGTGTCGCGGAAGCTCGCATAGACAGGCCAACTGCCAGCATTGCGATCCTGGTTCGCGGCAGAGCCCACTTACTGGAAATCCTGCCCGCTTTGCGGGAGCAAAATATTCACTGGCAGGCCACCGATATAGAACCTCTGTCTAACTGCATGCCGGTCATTGACCTCACCTCTCTGACCCGCGCCCTGCTCAACCCAGCCGATAGAATCGCCTGGTTATCCATACTGCGTGCGCCGTGGTGTGGCCTGTCTCTGGATGATCTGCTCCACCTGGCCACCACCCAGCTGACTGATAACCCGGTACCCAAAGGTGAGCGCTATCCGCTGCTGTTACAACAAATTTTCCAGTTTCAGCAGTGTCCTTCCCTGAGTGACAGCGGACGCCAAATCCTCACCCGGATGACTGCAACGTTGCGTAGCGCCTGGCTGCAACGACACCGCAAACCGTTGCGCGTCTGGCTGGAAGGTCTGTGGATTGATCTCGGTGGCGCGGCGGCCCTTAGCGGTGAGAGTAGTCTGGCGCAATGCCGACAATACTGGGATCTGCTGGAGAATCACTCCCGAGACGGTTGCACAGTCGCAGACTGGACTGACTTTATGACGGCTGTTGACCGCTTATACGCGTCCCCAGCGCCGCTGACTGACGGCCCAGCAGTACAGATTATGACCATCCACAAAGCCAAGGGTCTGGAGTTTGATACGGTCATTATTCCGGGACTGGATCGGGGATCAAAAGCCGATCAGATGCAATTGCTGCAATGGCGTGAACGTGTCTCGGCAACTGGCAAAACCCAATTGCTAATGTCGCCCCCGCAGAAACTTGGCGGGACTGAAGACCAACTTTACGAACACCTGAAGCGTGAACAGACTCTGAAAAGTCGCCTTGAGAACACCAGGGTCTTATATGTGGCATGCACCCGCGCCATCGAGCGCCTGCATTTACTGTTTCGCGAGTCTGATCGGGAGCCAGCAAGTAATAGTTTGCTGGCTTCATTGTGGCCAACGCTTAAGCTTGAACTGGACAGTCCAGGCCTCAACTGCAAGGTGACTCGTCACACGGGGCAAAGCACAGACAATGTCCAACCCGTTACTAACAATACCGCAATAGACATTTATCAGCTTCGCCTGCCGGCAACATGGCGGCAACCCGGCAGCGGCAGTATTGATCCACTGCCTGGATCAATATCGACGTCACCGCCTGGCTTGCAGAAAGGTCCACACGAAGATCCGCAAGGCTCTGGCGGCGACCAGATTGCTTCGGGTGGCAAACAGCAGAATTCTCCAAGCGGGGACGCGCGTAAAATCGGCATACTGTTTCACCGCACGCTGCAACGGCTGGCAATTGACGGCGTGGAGCACTGGCATGCTGCGCGCGTGCAGCAGCAATCCCAGGTATGGCACCGTCAGCTCAGTGCCCAGGGGCTAGAAGACTGTGATAAAGCCATTGCCTCCCTCAACACAGCGCTCCATAACTGCCTTGAAGATTCGCTCAATCGCTGGCTCTTTGACCCCCGTTTGGACGACAGCGCCTGCGAATTGGCGCTAGGCTACGTCGACCAGCTCGGCAGACCGCGCACAGCAGTAATTGATCGCACGTTTATATACAACAATGAACGCTGGATAATAGATTATAAACTGGCCACTCCGGAGAGCATGCAGTCCCGCGATGACTTCATTACTGGCCAAATACAGCAGTACACGCCCCAACTCAGTCTTTACGCCAGCCTGTTTGCACAGATGTCTACTGTACCGATAAAAACAGCGCTGTATTTCCCTTTGCTACCTCATCTCGAAATAATCGAGATCAAATAAATTCACACGGGATACAAATCACCCACGATTATCCATTTTGCAGTAGAATACTGTCCCCTTTAAATAACAGGTCGTACCAGGTTTCAAGATGATCGAACGCGTACTCGAAAACGTCAACGTACAGTCTCAGGAAGTTCTTCTCACTCCCGAGCAGCTGAAAAAGGACATTCCCCTCACGGAAAAAGCTGCCAGGACTATTTTAGAAGGCCGCGACAGCATTCAACGTATTCTCAACCGGGAGGACCATCGTATTTTTATTGTGGTTGGCCCCTGCTCCATCCATGATGTTGAGGCCGCTAAAGACTATGCCCTGCGCCTGCAAAAGCTGGCTGCCAACGTTAGTGATACCCTGTTAATTGTAATGCGCGTGTATTTTGAAAAGCCGCGGACGACTGTTGGCTGGAAAGGTCTGATTAACGACCCCTATCTGAACGACTCCTTTAAAATTGTCGACGGCCTGCATATCGGTCGGCAGCTGTTGATGGACATAGCGGAGTTAGGGTTGCCAACCGCCACCGAAGCACTCGATCCTATTTCCCCGCAATACTTACAGGATTTGATTACCTGGTCAGCGATAGGCGCGCGCACGACCGAGTCACAAACGCACCGCGAAATGGCCAGTGGACTGACCTCGGCCGTCGGCTTTAAAAACGGTACAGATGGAAGCCTCGATGTAGCCATTAATGCGCTCAAATCAGTTAGTAGCCCACATCGATTTCTGGGCATAAATGCTGAAGGGAAGGTTGCGATTATTACCACTAACGGCAACCCCCATGCTCACATGGTATTACGCGGCGGCAATGACAAGCCTAACTACGACTCTGTCAGCGTGTCTGTCTGTGAACAGCAGCTCAATAAGGCCGGTGTTAACACCAACATCATGGTTGATTGCAGCCACGCCAACTCCAACAAAAATCACGAACTACAGCCCCTGGTTATGGAAAACGTGACCAATCAGATTCTGGAAGGCAACAAGTCTATCGTTGGTATCATGGTGGAAAGTAATTTGCTCGCTGGCAATCAGAAAATTTCGTCCAATCGCGATGAAATGGAATACGGTAAATCAGTAACGGATGCCTGCATAGACTGGGCAACCACTGAAAGCGCCGTTATGGCCATGCATGAAAAACTGAAAGCCGTACTGCCCGAGCGCAATACGCTTTCATAAATTTGATACCGGAAGTAAATGTCAATCTGGCAGCTACTTCCGCGCTAGTTGCTGTAAGTGTGCCACCCTGGATACGGCGGTATCGGGAACAGTGACTAGTGACCAGGATTAACGGCGCTCAATTTTTTTTGTCGTGCCCGCTGAGCCCTTTTGTCTTACCTGCTAAGCCATAGCCTCGTTTGTGATGTTATCGATTTAGTGGCTATTTCAGAGCTAGTCACTTAGCCATTCAGCGTTATCGATCCACCCGGGGCAGGTTGCCTGAGAATCGTCTCCAGACCCATATCAACGATCTTTTGCAGGGTATGGCTTGCCGTATGCATCTTGCAGCGCATTCTCAGTCCCGCTGCCAGCGCAATCAGGTAATCCGCCAACTCATCTAGTGTCGCATCGTCGCGAATAAGCTGTTGCTCGTGCGCCTCCCCGAGCCGCTGAATAAACAGATCGCGCAGCAAGCCAACTTTTGCTGACGCTTCCGCCGCCAGATGCGGTTTGGTATGGGCGAGCTCCGAAATGGTATTAAAAAGTAAACAACCGCGGGTTCGCGTATCCGTGGGTTCAAGTACTGAGATACGTTCCAGGAAACTGCGTATGGCATCAACCGGGTCTGGCCTGCCCAATAACGTTGACTCCAGAATATGAAACATAAAGCCCACGTAATGATCCATAACTTCACGAAACAG
>JBFJZC010000239.1:0-4707 GCA_041622295.1 Porticoccaceae bacterium | reverse complement strand
TGGCCTGGTATCAGCAGAAAATTGCGCAGCAACTATCGCATTACGACATCTACCGTGAGTTGATCGGCAGTGAGGAGTGGCACGCCATGCCCGCCGTGCACCGCTTACGCAATCGACTGCACTTTATGCAGGCCTTCGGACTGACCGAGCAACTACTGGCGGAACGACACTGGTTTCATTCGGTGGCGCTGACCGATGGCACCATGACAGCCGGAATCAAACCGCATGACATCTTGCGCAGTGAAGAAGCCATCGTCTTTCGCGACGACCTGACCGGTAAAAGCGTGCTCGATATCGGCGCATGGGATGGTTATTTTTCCTTCGCTGCCGAGCGCCGCGGCGCTGCCTCAGTCTTGTCTACCGATCATTTTTCCTGGAGCGGGCCAGGTTGGGGTGACAAAGAAGGCTACGACCTGCTGCACTGCGCACTGGACTCCACCTGCTCGTCACTGGACGTTGACGTGTTTGCCCTGGACCCGCAACAGCTAGGCCAATTTGATGTGGTGTTGTTCCTGGGAGTGTTGTATCACCTCAAAGACCCGCTCGGCGGACTGGAAAAAGCCGCCGCCATGAGTCGCGACCTGTTGATCATAGAAACGGAAACCACTCACAACTACAGCGACGAACCCTTAATGCGCTACTACGTCGGCAGCGAGATGAACAACGACACCACCAATTACTGGGCGCCCAACCTCGCCTGTGTCCAGGCCATGCTGCAGGACCTGGGCTATTCGCAATTCGACAGCACGCCCAACTTCCCCTACCAGCACAAACACAAGGCCGCGGATGGCGACCGCCTGTTCCGCTATATCATCCACGCCCGCCGTTGAACTGGTTGCTTCTCGGCAACGGCGGAAAAAAAGCCTCAGGGGCAAGCCTCACCTGAGGAAAGCACCGTGCTGAAACGGCGCCACTATCTTGTGTTATCTAATGCCCCGCGCCACCTCAAACGCAGCCGCCCATCACCTGCCTAAGCGTCGGTAGGGTTTCTCGTTACAGAGCTACTAAGCCCATTGACGCTCGCGCCGTCCAGGCCGATCTCTGCCAATAGCGAATCAACCAATGGCGCCTGACCGCGATAACGAAGTGCGCTGGTCACGAGCTGATCGGCGAGACTCCCATCGCCACTTCTTCCACCTTCACCACTGGCTGGCCCAGCATTCCCGGCATTGAGTCCATCGACCTGAATGATCTTGATGCTATCGATCTGCTCCATCGGTTTAACACTTTCACGAATGATATCGGGCAGTTGCTTCAGGAGCTCCAGCTTAACCTGCATGGCGATCTGCTCTATAGACAGGATATTGGACGCTTCATTAATTGCTCGTTTACCTGCTGCTTCTACCGCATAACGATCTGCGTCAGCTGATGCGTGTAATTTAATAGCGTCGGCAGCGCCAGTAGCGGTGATTCTTTGCTTCTCAGCGTCTACATTCGCGAGAATACGAATAGACTCAGCCTGATCGTCAGCAGCCTGCTTCTCGGCTTCGGCCGCAACAGTAACTTGAATCGCCTGCCGTTCGGCTTCTTCACGGGCTTTAACAAGCACAACTTGTTTGGCGCGTTCAGCGATTTGTGTGTCCCGTACCGTGTTTACCATCTCGCTCTCTTTAACCGCTTTTTGGCGAGCCTGATCAGCTTCAGCCTGGGCTTCTGATTGCTCTTTGGATTTCCCGGCTATCGCAATCGCTTTGTCCTGCTCAGCCAGTTCAATGGTTTTGCGTTGCTCAATCTCGGCGGTTTCGACAGACCTTATTCGGCTGATATCCTTTTCTTTAATGATCCGCTCTTTCTCAATCCGTTCTTCCTCAACTGCCCGTTCAGCAACAATCTGTGCCGTATCCACGCTTTGCTTCGCGGTTATATCTGCTTCATCAGCTTCACGTTTTTTCCGTGCCTGCTCGCTGGCTATTTCAGACGCCTGCGCCGCTTTCCGCACCGCCACTTCCCGCTGCTGATCCAGTCGAGCATATTCTGTGTCACGTTGAATCTCCAAAGTCTGCCGCTCAGCTTGGAGGTTTTTATTCGCCACAGCGACATTGGTGTCCTGCTCAATATCATTACGAACCTTTCGACGAGTTTCTATCTCTTCGGTCAGGCGCGTCAGACCCTCCGCATCGAACGCATTATTAGGATTGAAAAACTCCTTGCTCGTCTGATCCAGGCCGGTCAGTGAAACAGACTCCAACTCAAGACCATTCTTTAGCAAATCTTCAGATACCACCTGTTGTACTTTTTGGACAAAATCAACCCGCTGTTCATGAAGTTCTGTCATGGCCATTTCGGCTGCTACTGCTCGTAACGCATCGACAAACTTGCCTTCTACCAACTCTTTCAATTGGTCAGGGTGCATCGTGCGAATGCCTAAAGTTTGAGCAGCATTGGCAATCGAGTCTTCCGAAGGTTTCACTCGCACGTAAAATTCCGCTATCACATCCACCCGCATGCGATCTCTGGTAATTAGCGCCTGATCATTGGCCCGATTTACCGGCAGCCGCAGTGTATTCATATTCACCGGGATGATTTCGTGGAGTACAGGGAACACTAACGCCCCACCGTTTAAGATAACCTTCTGGCCACCAAAACCAGTACGCACAAAGGAAACCTCTTTTGACGCTCGTCGATACAAGCGAGAAAAAATCATCCCTAGCACCAGCAGTCCAATTACGATACTGCCCGCAAAAAAAGCAATTGTTACCAAATTATTCATTTATAAAACTCCTGTAAATATGAAAACTCTACTCGGTCTCATCATCAATCACGGCATCAACCAAAGCAGCGTTTGGATTAGCAATGACCTTAAAAACTGCGCCTGTATTACGCACCAACAAAACTGCAGATTGGGCAACAAAACTTTCTTCCTTCATATCGGGTTCTACCATCACGTAGTGAGTCATCCCATGAATATCCTGAACGCGTGCTTCGGCCGGACTCCCCCAGGCAGCGGTGCCTAAGGTTATCGTCGCGATGCGCCCAACCAGGCTATCGATACTTACTGCATCGGTTTCATCGTTTGGCATAAAGCGGTTCAACACACCGCCAAAGACGCGAACGACGGGCAATGCCAGCAACACTGCGGGTATCGACATCAGCCAGTGGGGCAAAAGGACACCGAAGCTATTATTAATAGTCATTTGCAAAGCAAGACCAACCAAGCCAAACCCCGTGAGGAAAACGATCAACAACATCAGCATTGGCACTTTGCCGACGCGCAACCAGCTCAACATTCGGGAGAACGGTGAAGGCGACTCCAACTCAGAATACAACTCCACGTCAAAATCGAAGTCAGGCAGTAATGCATCCAGTACACCAGATAGCGCAACCCCCAGGAGAGCTGTCACCCCTTCCAGGCATGCAATGCCGAACATGACCGCTAGAGCGATGGTAAATGGAAGATTTTCTGTTGCTAATAGAAACTCAGACATTGGAATTGATTAGTCCTTTATTCAAATGTTATTTTTCGTTTTTAACCGCAGCGAGTCGCTCCTTAATTCGCTTTTTGTGGGACATTTCCTCTAGCTCAGCCAACTTCGCGGCACTATTTTTATCGCCAGTACCCACCCTGGCCATCAAACCCGTTGTATTTTCCAGCACCCGGTCAAAAGCCGATTCAGCTTTGGAAACTCGAGACTCCACACTACCGCTATGCGATGCCGAAGCGCTACCACCGGCAGCAACAGCCGACGCCCCCTGTCGAGCTTTGCGATACTGTTTCAGCTCGTCTTTCATCTCTCGCTTTTTAGCCTGTAGAGCTGAAATATATCCCTCCAGCTCTTTCTCCTGATTAACGCAGTCACCAATAGTAGACTCGAGAATAGGAATCTGCGCCTCGATATCTAACTGACTGGCAATGGCCGCTTCCGCAAGATCATCTCGGTTTTCATTTACCGCCATTTCAATCTTACCGCTCAGATCCTCGTGTTTGCCGTTTTCATCAAGTAAACGGGAATTGGCCAGGTGCTTGTTGGCCGCCACACGCCCTAACTCGGCTCTAACTTCGTCAATGGCGCCGTCAATTTCACGAATTGCCTCTTCCATCACAGTTTCCGGGACAGAATTTTCGACTGCGTCAATCAGGGCGTTAAAACTACCACTAATAATACGACCTACACGACTTGCAAGGTTATCTCTCATACTTTCCTCTCCTTTTAGCGTTGATCCGCCATCTCCATTACACGGGTTAAATCTAAAATCGGATTCAGCCGTTGCTGGATGGCCTGCTCGTTGTAACAGGGACCGCGCCGAGTGATCCCCATCGGTAAAACAGACTCCATTAATCGAAAAACTCGATTCGCGACACCTTCTTCGAGATCTTTAAGCATGTCAACTCCAGACACCTGATCCTCCGGGTTTACCGAAGCCATCACGAAAGCCATCGTGTCGGGCAACCACTCCAGTACCCGAGCAACCAACTCTGAATGCATACCTTCGTGGTGTTCATGTTCGCGAACAAAAGCAGCGAGCGGCGCCACCAAACTGGTGACAACGGCCAAACAAGTTCGGTAATCCTGCGCACCAACGTGCCGCGCTCGGGTTTCAGCAATAATTGACCTTATTTTGTCACTAGGAGTAGTCGCACCATTCACCTCCAACTGACTAATAAACTCTGCGTCCTCTCTAGGGATACGCGCACTAATGGTCACGGTTTTCGTCGCCATTATGTCATTCCTCTCGTTATCGCCGCCGCTAGATAGCACATGCTACACC
>JBFJZC010000238.1:0-4756 GCA_041622295.1 Porticoccaceae bacterium | reverse complement strand
GTTCTGGGCAAAACTCATGACAGACAATATCGTGCTGCAGTGCCCGGAATGTAAAAAACCTGTTCACTGGAATGACAAATTTCCCCATCGACCATTTTGCTCTGCACGCTGTCAGCAACTGGATTTTGGCGACTGGGCAAACGAGGCCATCCGCATTCCGGGACCGGCTATCGCCGACCCCAGCATGATCGACGCGAACCAGGGCGAAGACTTCGAGTCAGGCGACTAAACGTCGACGATACGGGTAAGAATGGCGCTATTCGCGGGCGGAAACGCATAGTCGCGTAGATTTTCAACCGCCACCCAGACAATATCCTGCCCTTCGTTGCCCCGGGCGACGCCGGTGTAGCGGGTTACGGCCCAGCTTTCCAGGCGAATATTTTTGTCGGGATAATCATAGTCTTCGCTAAACAATGGCGTAGCGACCACAACACGGATAGCCAACTCTTCCAGCAACTCGCGACAGAGAGCATCGCGAGACAATTCACCCGGCGCGACCTTGCCACCGGGAAACTCCCACAGCCCACCCTGGTGCACGTGTGAAGGGCGTTTGGCGATGAGGATTTTGTCCCGCGCTGGGCTGTAGATCACGCCCGCGACAACATGAATACGTGTCACCACATACGCTCAGGATCGGTACTCGGCATTGATGCGGATATAGTCGTGGGACAGGTCTGTCGTCCAGACCGTCTGCGCGCAGCTGCCGCGACCCAGATCAATTTTGATTGCAAACTCCGTTTGCGTCATCACACGCTGGCCATCCGCTTCGCGATAACTGGCGGCGCGGCCACCCTGCTCGGCAATGAGCACGTCGTCGAGCCAGAGCTTGACACCATCCACGTTGAGTTCGGGCACGTGGGCGCGGCCGATGGCGGCCAGGATCCTGCCCCAATTCGGATCCGAAGCGAACAGCGCTGTTTTAACGAGGGGAGATTCGGCCACCGTATAGGCAACATTCAGGCATTCATCCTCACTGGCACCGCCGCTGACCACGACGGTAACGAACTTGGTGGCGCCTTCGCCGTCCTTAACAATGGCCTGGGCGAGCTCCACACACAGAGACTCGATGGCCAGGCGGAACTGTGCGACATCATCAGCACTCTGCAACGCCACACCGCTGGCGCCGGTGGCGACCAGCACAGCACTGTCATTGGTTGAGGTATCGCCATCGATGGTGATGCGGTTAAACGACGCGTTCACCGCATCCGCCAGTATGGTTTGCAGCTGCGCCGGTTCGACACATGCGTCGGTCGCGAGGTAGGCCAGCATGGTCGCCATATTCGGCTTGATCATCCCCGCACCCTTGGTAATACCGCTAATAGTGACGGTAGTGCCAGCGACAACTATCTGCCGCGAGGCGGCTTTGGGTCGCGTGTCGGTCGTCATAATGCCCTGCGCAGCATCCTGCCATGCGTGTTCACTTAAGGCGCTGACAGCAGCGGGCAGGGCCTCGGCAATTTTTTGCGCGGGCAAGGCTTCACCGATCACGCCAGTCGAAAAGGGCAGCACCTGGCACGCCTTGACGCCGGTTATCTCGGCAACACGCTGACAAACCGCAGCTGCGTCGGCAAGTCCGGCCGCGCCGGTACCCGCATTGGCGTTACCGGTATTGGTTACGAGGTAGCGGATAGCAAGACCTTCAGCTTGCGTAGTTGCCAGGTACGTTTTAGCCAGTTGTACGGGTGCGGCGCAAAACGCGTTGCGCGTAAACACGGTGGCGATGTGGCTGCTCTCCGCGAGCTCCATCACCACCAGATCCTTGCGCCCTGGCTTTTTTATACCAGCACTGGTCACACCCAGCCGAAATCCTTTGACTGGATAAATGGTTGCCAATTCGCCGTCACCTACTGCCATTTTTTTACTCGATTAATCTGGATAAATATTCTGCAGCTAACCCGTTTTGCCGAGACGACCAGACACCTAGCCCAGCCGACCATGGCAGTGCTTGAATTTCTTGCCGGACTGACACGGGCAGGGTGAGTTGCGACCGACCTTTTCCTCCCCACGGACAAAAGGTTGGCTGCCAGGATTCTGCTTCGCGGCTGGATGATTGCGTCTATCACCGTCACTGCCACCGTCCACCACACCGTCGTCAGTCAGCGCCGAGGCCTGGGCATGTCCGTATTCGACCTGCAGTCGATTGCGCTCGGCGACACGCTGTCGCTCCAGTTCCGCCACATCATCAGGTTTGCGTATTTCTACCCGACTGAGGAAACGGATGGCTTCGAGTTTGATGTTTTCAAGCATTTCCTGAAACAGCTGGAACGACTCTCTTTTATACTCCTGGCGCGGATTTTTTTGCGCGTAGGCACGCAGTCCGATACCCTGACGGAGATAGTCCATACTCGCCAGGTGTTCTTTCCAGAAATTGTCCTGGATCTGCAACATCACCTGTTTTTCCAGAACTGTCATGTCAGCACCGATTAACGCTTTGCGCTCCTCGTAAGCTCTGTCGGCAGCGTCGAGTATCCTTTGGCGCAGACCATCCTCATTAAGCTTCTGGTCCTCATCGAGCCATTGCTGAACCGGCAGCTCCAGATCAAACTCGGTGTGCAGGCTCTCCTCCAGCTCATCGATGCGCCATTGCTCGTGCAAACTTTGTGGGGGTATGGAGTGCTCGATAATGTTGCTAACGACATCGTGCCGAATGGCCTGAATGGTGCTCGATATGTCATCCGCGCCCAATAATTCGTTACGCTGCTGATAGATGACCTTGCGCTGATCGTTGGCAACATCATCGTATTCGAGTAACTGCTTGCGAATATCAAAGTTGCGACCCTCCACCTTGCGCTGGGCCTTTTCAATGGCATTGCTGACCATGCGATGCTCTATCGCCTCGCCTTGCTCCATGCCGATGGCCCGCATCATGTTTTTAACCCGATCAGAGGCAAACAGACGCATTAGCGTATCTTCCATGGACAGGTAAAAACGGGATACCCCAGGGTCACCCTGCCGCCCAGCCCGACCGCGCAGCTGGTTATCAATGCGTCGCGACTCGTGGCGCTCGGTGCCAAGAATATGCAAACCCCCAGCGGCGATAACCGTCTCGTGCCGCGTCTTCCAGTCCGCCTTTACCGCATCCTTCTGTGCCTGGCTCGGGTTGTCCAGCGCCTCGATTTCCACCTCCCAGTTACCACCCAGTACGATGTCAGTACCTCGACCCGCCATGTTGGTGGCAATGGTGACCCTGCCGGGGCGGCCAGCCTGGGCAATGATGCTGGCTTCTTTTTCGTGGAACTTGGCGTTCAGCACCTGATGGTCAATGCCTTCTTTTTGCAGCAGCGCTGACACCAATTCCGAAGTTTCAATGGATGCGGTGCCCACCAGAACAGGCGCGTTCTTGGCGGTACAGGAGCGGATGTCTTCCACCACGGCAGCGAACTTCTCTTCGTGGGTGAGGAAGATTAAATCGTTGAGATCGTTACGGGCGACGCTCTGATTGGGTGGAATTACAACCACCGGTAAGGCGTAAATTTGCTGGAACTCAAAAGCTTCGGTATCTGCCGTACCCGTCATGCCCGCTAACTTACGGTAAGTTCGGAAGTAGTTTTGAAAAGTGGTTGAGGCAAGCGTGTGGCTTTCGCTTTGAATCTGCACACCCTCCTTTGCCTCGATAGATTGATGCAGGCCTTCGGATAGTCTGCGTCCGTGCATCGTACGGCCGGTGTGTTCATCGATCAGCACCACCTCCCCACCCTGGACAATGTATTCAACATCTCGGTGAAACAGGTGGCGGGCACGCAACGCATTGTGCACATGATGTAATAAATTCAAATGCGCGGGCTGGTAAAGACTTTCACCTTCGTCAAGCAAGCCTTCTTCCGCGAAAACCGCTTCCACTTTTTCATGACCCGTTTCAGTCAGCTCAACCTGACGGGTTTTTTCATCAATGATGAAGTCGCCGTCAGCTCCGTTTTCACTGGCGTCTTCGCCATCAACATCAGGCGCAACCGGTGTCAGCAACTGCACGATGGCATTGATGCGTTTGTAGAGCGCCGAATTATCCTGAGCCGCGCCGGAAATAATTAATGGGGTGCGCGCTTCATCAATAAGAATAGAGTCAACTTCGTCGACAATCGCATAGGCCTGGCCACGCTGGGTTTTATCCTGCAAATGCAACACCATGTTGTCGCGCAGGTAATCAAAGCCGAACTCGTTGTTGGTGCCGTAGGTAATATCAGCGGCGTAGGCCTGCTGGCGCGTGACCGCAGTGGCCGTACCAACGTCAGCATCTTCGGTAGCACTGATCAGAAAGGAGTTGGCGGTGCCCTGCCCGCCATACGACTGGATAATGCCGACATCCATGCCCAGTGCGTTATATACCGGTGCCATCCATTCGGCATCCCGCCGCGCCAGGTAGTCGTTGACGGTAACGATGTGCACGCCATCGCCAGACAGCGCATTAAGATAAGTAGCCAGCGTAGCTACCAGCGTTTTTCCTTCACCGGTGCGCATCTCGGCAATTTTGCCTTCGTGAAGCACTATGCCACCAATCATTTGCACGTCGAAGTGTCGTAGGCCGAGGGTTCGCTGCGCAGCTTCGCGAACGACAGCAAAGGCTTCCGGCAGCAACTTGTCGAGGCTTTCCCCATCAGCAAAGCGTTGGCGAAACATTACGGTCTGCTGGCGCAACTCCGCATCACTAAAGGCCTTGACTCTGGGTTCCAGGGCGTTAATCGCACCCACCGATTTGCGCAACCGGCGCAGCTCGCGCTCATTTTTACTGCCGAATACCCGCTTGAATACTTTTGCAACC
>JBFJZC010000237.1:0-4803 GCA_041622295.1 Porticoccaceae bacterium | reverse complement strand
GCACCGGCGACGGGGCTGGTGCGGTGCTCTAGACTCGGCCCGTGACAGGTGATGCAGCCCTGATCTGCAAAGGGCGTGCGGCTATCCTCCGCTACGCCATGTACCGACTGTAGTATGGCTTGCCCGGCACCGTGATTGCCGCTGTGGCAGGCGCGGCAGGTTCTAGACTGATCAACAGCGGCCCGCTTGTTTCCCGGTAGATTAGCTGCCGATTGCTTGCCCGAGGGCAGCTCGCCGGGAGACTGTTCATTCGCGGCTAAAAGATTTTCGCCTCGATTGTTTGTCCCAGTTTGGTGAGAGGTCCTGTTTATTGCCTTATGTAAAGTCTCGTTCAGGTTCTCGATGGGGAACGGCTCAAGTGCCAGGTGTGTATCCTCGGCGTACGCTGAGATACCGACAGAACTGGCGGCGACCAGCAGCAGCGAGGCGACCACGCGTCGCAGTCCTGTACGGCGCTTAGCCGGGGTTATCTGGGCGCGAACCTTCATTAAATAATCAACCTCATTAATTGCTCTTAGTCCAGTCGTTTCGAAACTATATCCGCCGTTCCCGGCGCCAGTTTCAGGTTGTAACCAAACGAGACGTAATGAAAACGGCCTTCCCGACCGGGTTCGTGGATGGCAAAACCCAGGGTGTAACTGTTGCCTGGCGCAAGCGCCTTGCGACCTAGCGCGTCTACCGTGCGTGCCCGACTGAGTTCGATTATCCAGCGCCCGTCTCGTTGTTGAGTCTGGGCGCTCACCGCCGATTGAGGGTGTATATGACGTTGCTCCAGAACGTAGCCTTCAATGACAGAGCTGTCGTCTACTTTTGCGTTGCCGTGCGCTGGCCCCACCGCGACCTGCCAGTATTCAAGAAATTTGCCCTGGGCGCGCAACGCGTCAAGCTCAGATGGTGTTTTCAACGTGTCGCCGCCACCGCTACGGGTCACTTTGGTGCGGGAGGCGATCAGGTATTTGCTGCGAGCAGTATTGGCGGCAGCGCTCGGCATGCCCGCCAAATCGTCGTGGCAGGCGGCCCAACAACCCCCACGGGTAGCTTCAGTTACCTGCCCGTCGTCGACCATGACGGTAAACAGACTGGGCCGTTTGTCGGTGCCGCGTACAGGCCATGAAGCGCGCAGGTAAAAGCGTTCCTTATCCCAGGCGGTCTGTACATTGATGGTCAGGCTTGCGGATGCCGGGTCAACCGAGGGATCGGCTCCTCGCGCAATGGTTGCGCCCATATCTGCCTGCTGGCCGTCATGGCAGCTACGGCAGGTATTGCCCTGGCGGATACCGCTGGCGCCGGGATGATCGGCTGGTGTCAGCAGCCATTCCCATGAATATTGTCCAGGGTGGAACAGCGCAACCTCAAGGGACTTAATTGCCTGCCAGTCGACCGCAAAAACCGCGGGTGTGTAGATCAACATCGTCGCTGTAGCCAGCTGCGCAAATGGTCGACGCCAGCCGTGGCAACCGCGCGCACCCGTAACATATGACAGAGGGTTAAAGCGCATAATCGTCCTCGGCACTGGCGTCTGCTTGATTTGCGCCAGGCAATTTATGTGCAATGCCCTGATGGCAGTCGATACAGGTGCCGCCATTATTTTGCGCGGCCTGATGCTGTTTGCGCGCCAGTGGTGATTGGCTGGTCAGTTGCATCGCGCTACGGTTGTGGCAATTGCGACATTCAAGGGAGTCATTAGCGCGCATTCCTTCCCACACGCTGTCGGCCATGCGCTGACGATGAGCCTCAAATTTTTCTGGGGTGTCGATGGTGCCTATTATTTTGCCAGGCACTTCCTTGAAGGTCGCTTTGATTTTGCGTTTCATTTTAGGCAACCACTCACGCGGCACATGGCAATCGGCGCAGGTAGCCTGTACACCGCTGGCGTTGGCAAAGTGCGGGGTGTTTTTGTATTCCTGATATACGGTATCGCGCATTTCGTGGCAGGAAATACAGAAGTCCATACTGTTGGAATAGTGCACAAAGCCGTTAAAGCCAGCCGTTGCGGCAATGCCTGTCGCAATACCAGCGAGAATGAGCGTGCCGAGCGCAAACCGCGCACTTGGTCGTCGTAACCAGTGCCATACTCGTTTTAAGGTGCCTTGCTTAATATCCACTGTAACTCCATGTCAGCGACAAAAGCCAAACTTGGCACAGCACATTATGCACAAGCTAAAAGCTAAAAGCTAAAAGCTAAAAGCTAAAAGCTAAAAGCTAAAAGCTAAAAGCAGTTGCGATAATTTCAGATAGTCAAACTCATGCAAGTGGACTTGCATCGTCGCACAAGCGCCTCGGGGCGAGACTGATCTGGATCAATTGCAGCTTCTTCGGTGCGATTTCGTTCGCCAGGTGCGGCCATGGCGTGCCGTGCCAGATCGTCTGGTTAGCCACGGGTTAACGGCAACTTGCGTTGTTCCCGCGGTTGCTTGAGACGGCAGTGCGTTGCAAAAAATTAATGAAAAAAAGTATTGAGCTGTGCCTGGGACACAGGTTTAGACTCATGGCTCCTGACTCATGGGCGACTTACCGAAGGGATCGGGAGCAGGCTGGACAAAAGCCCCCGACGTTAATGTCAATCCTGGCGGATGGGCAAGCGTGGAGCGAGACTGGCCGCGGCGTTGAGCCCTTTAACGTGCAGAGGAGATTCGCGGATGAAAGTGAAAGAACTTGCCGACGAAGTCGGTGTAACAGCGGATACAGTTCGCCATTACACGCGGGTGGGCATATTAAATCCGGCGCGGGACCGATTTAATGGCTATAAGCGTTATAGCGCTCAGGATCGCGACCGCCTGCGGTTTACCGTTCGCGCTCGCGCGCTTGGATTTACCCTCGACGACATTGTAGAGATTATCCGGCATGCGGATCGCGGTAACTCGCCATGTCCAACCGTCAGAAAATTGTTCGAGGAACGGTTCGCAGAAATTGAATCCCGTTTTGAGGAAACTCAACGCTTATACACAAGGATGAAGAATGCCATGCAGGTCTGGCAGGAGCTGCCCGACCGGGACCCTAGTGGCAATATGATTTGCACGCTGATAGAACACGGAGATAAATAGCGATGAACAAAGAATCCCAGGTACCCATTCAGGAATTACTTATCGAAGGGGCGAGTTGCGGTAGTTGTGTAACCAAAATTGAAGGCGCGCTGAAACAGGTTGCCGGGGTTGAAAACGCAGAAATGAACTTCGCACAGCGCACTGTCAGTGTCCACGGCCAGGCGTCGTCGGAGGCATTGGTCAAGGCCGTAGAAGCGGCTGGGTATAACGCGAAAATAAATGATGGTGAATCAGAAGATGACCTGCTTGAAGAAAAGGAGCAAGCCGACCTGATTTACTACCGGCGGTTGCTGTTAGAAATGGCCATTGCTCTGGCGCTGGGTATTCCGCTGATGATTTACAGCGTCATTGGTGGAGAGATGACGGTTACCACCGGCGCGGAGCGCATCGCCTGGCTTGCTGTCGGCCTGGTAACCCTCGGTGTGATGGTGTTTTCCGGGAAACATTTTTACGTCGGGGCGTGGAAATCCCTGGTTAATCACAACGCTAATATGGACACCCTGATTGCGCTGGGTACAGGCACTGCCTGGTTGTATTCGATGATGGTTGTATTGTTCCCGCAGGTGTTTCCCGATATGGCGCGTCACGTCTATTTCGAAGCAACGGCGATGATTATTGGCTTGATCAATTTGGGGCTGGCGCTGGAAATCAGGGCCCGAGGTAAAACGTCCGAGGCCATCAAACGCCTGATTGGTTTGCAGGTGAAAACAGCGCGGGTGATTCGTGATGGCGAAGAAATTGATATCGCCATTGAGCAGGTATTGCTAAAAGATCAGGTGCGTGTGCGGCCCGGTGAGAAAATTCCAGTCGACGGTGTGGTGCTCGAAGGCCACACGACAGTGGATGAGTCCATGCTCACCGGTGAGCCAATGCCAGTGGAGAAAGTCAAAGATGACGAAGTTGTGGCCGGCACCATCAACAAAAGCGGCTCAATTGTTTTCACTGCAACCCGTATTGGTAAAGACACCGCTTTGGCCCAAATCATCAACATGGTCAAGCGGGCGCAGAATTCGAAACCACCTATTGGGCGTCTTGCCGACATCATCTCCGGTTATTTTGTACCGGTGGTGATGATTATCGCGGTGGCGAGTGCATTGGTCTGGTTGAATTTCGGTCCCGATCCGGCGGTGGCTTACGCGGTGGTATCGGCGACCACCGTGCTGATTATTGCCTGTCCCTGTGCGCTGGGCCTGGCGACGCCCATGTCGGTGATGGTCGGAGTCGGTAAAGCCGCCGAAGCGGGCGTTTTGATACGCAATGGGGAAGCGCTACAGACGTCCTCAAAAATCACTGCAATGATTCTGGACAAAACCGGAACCATTACTGTCGGCTCGCCTACAGTCACAAAAATCCAACTCGGAGCTGCCAGCGATGAAACGGAAGTATTGCGCATCGCTGCAAGTCTTGAGGCGGGTTCCGAGCACCCGTTGGCTCTGTCGATTGTCGAATCAGCCAAAGAACGCAACGTGCAAGTGCAGACCGTGGAAAATTTTAATGCAATTGCCGGTCACGGTGTGGAAGGCCTGGTGGCGGGTAAGCGTGTGATCTTTGGCAACGAAAAACTGATGCGTGACCAGCAGATCGATATTGGCGATTTCATAGCGTCCGCTCAGGCTATGGCGGAGCAAGCGCAGACGCCGATGTATCTCGCTGTGGACGGTAAGCTCGCCGCACTGATAGCGGTATCCGACCCGATCAAGGAAGACTCGATCGCCGCGATAAAACGTTTGCAACACAATGGTATTCGCGTAGTGATGTT
>JBFJZC010000236.1:0-4805 GCA_041622295.1 Porticoccaceae bacterium | reverse complement strand
TGGCGCGCTGGCTTCACAACAACGTCGTCTCAGGGGAGACGCTCGTTGTCGGCATTAATGGCGCCCAGGGCACCGGTAAATCAGTCCTCAGCGCGGTGTTGAAAATTATCCTCGAACACATATGGGCGGATCGCGTTGCCATTTTGTCACTGGACGATATATATCTGACACGCCACCAGCGCCAAACGCTGGCGCGATCTGTGCACCCTTTGCTGCAAACCCGAGGCGTACCCGGAACCCACGATGTGGAACTGGGCATCGACATTATTCAACAACTCAAAACCCTCAAACCGGGACAAAGCATGTGCCTGCCCCGCTTCGACAAAGCACTGGACGACCGCAAACCCAGCACCGAGTGGGAAATTTTTACCGGCCCCACTGATTTAATTATTTTTGAGGGCTGGTGCGTCGGCGCAACGCCGCTAGATACCGACAACCTTGATACGCCGATCAATGACCTCGAAGCCGCAGAAGACCGGGATGGTCAGTGGCGACACTATATCAACGGACAGTTGCAAGGGCCCTACCGCACATTATTTGCCGCCCTGAATGTGCTCATCATGTTAAAGGCGCCAGACTTCGACAGTATTCGACGGTGGCGTATTGAGCAGGAAGTAAAGCTCGCTGCCAGCAATACCTCCGATAGCGCCGCCAGCGCGATTATGGATGAGGACGCCGTGATACGATTTATTCAGCATTACGAGCGTCTGACCCAGCACAATCTGAGTGAGATGCCGGATAGAGCCGATGTGGTGCTGAGTCTTGATAACCGACATCAGGTCACAGATATGCGTTACAAAGCCTCATGAACAAACGAACGCGGAACGACCCATCCCAGCGCGAACCGTTAGCGAAACAAGTATCAGCACTGCTGATTTTTACCGATCTCGACGGCACCCTGCTAACCTGCCATTGCAGTTCATTCTTTTGACTCATGGTAAACCGACCATTCGCAGAATCTTATGCAATGCGATATCAACTTCTTCCACGTAGAGAAAAGCGCCTGACCCAGAGCGCGGCGACGCCTGTTTGGCAGTGCACCTTTTTCACGTACACTAAGGCGCTAACCGTCAACAGGATGATCCCTAATGTATACCCTGCAACATATTGAAGAGCTCAACATCCTGGCTCGCTACAACCTTAAAACCACCCAGGAAGGCCTGAAAATTCACTCCTCGGCCGAACCTGAAGTAATCGCGGCGGTGCAACGTTTATTTGATAAAGCTTTAATTTCCCAGGCCGACGGCGGCTACCTTACCGAGCTGGGAAGAAAAGCAGCGGAGCATGCGCAGGATTTACTGTTGATCATTGAAGGCTGATGGCGTTCTGTGCTGACGCTCTCTGGTTAACTTGTCCGCCTAGCTCACCGCATCAGGCAGGCGTGCTACCTGAACGCGCCGCGCGATCATGAAGAAAATATACAGAGAAATAATCGCCGCGAAATAACACCACACTGAAATAAACACCCAGTCAAACAGGGCCAGGGTTACCAACGCTGCAACCAGCACCATACCGCCCAGCATCCGGTGATAAAAGTCAGACGACAACAGCAATGGCAGGAGAATAATCAAGCCGTAGAAAACGGTTTGCAGTGGCTGTGACAGGTAGCTATCCAGCGCAAAAACCAGGTCATAATCAATGGCCTGCCGGACGATAGACACATCGACCCACGCGGGCCTGAAGAACAGCGGCGCGTACATATAAGTACCCATCGACACCCCGACCCAGGTGGTCGCCAGAAACAGACGTTTGCGACCGGCTCGATCCTCGGTCAGATATGATGAATAGGGAATCCAGCCCAGCCAGACAAAATGGGAGAAAAACAAAAAACCAAATGTAAAACTGCGGGCGGCAGCCGCGTCGCCTGCGGTCAGCGCAACCCACACACCACCCTCCAGTAACTGCTGCAATCCAAATAACAACGGCAACATCGCCAGTGCCCAATAGCGCTGATCAATGTCGTTGGACTTTTTCAGGCAATACAGGCCCGTCGGCACCAATATAGCCGCCGCCGCAAAACTCGCTGTCGCAGAAAAGCACATTGCCTAAACCCTCACCCTCGCCACCCGGTAAATATATGTCAGCGCAGCGCCGTCCCAAACGCACAACCAGCATCCTGGGTTCCGCGTCCGATCGACCTTGAATTCTGGAGTCTAGCACGAGCAGGCTAAGTAACGAGGCGTCCTGCTGGGCGAAGCGCAACTGAAATTAAGCTGGGTCAAGAGACGTGGATTTAACGGTTTGAGCTAAAGCATCTAGCACCGCTAAAAATACCGCCTGCTGATTTTATTCAGACATAACCTGGGTCAGACATAACCTGGTGCAGAGATGCCTACTCATATTGCTGAGCGAGACTGCCAACCTCGGCAAAAATTGCCACACTGCCGTCGCGCTTAAGCAACAGAACCTGATAAGGCATAAAGCGATCATCCACCTCCATACCCGGACTGCCGACCGGCATCGCGGGTACTGCCAGACCCAGTGCATCAGTAGGTGGCGCCGCCAGAAATTCATGGATATAACGGGCCGGAATATGCCCCTCAAACACATAGCCCTGCTGGGACACCGCTGTGTGGCATGACTGATACTGCGGCGCGATACCGTGCTCAACCTTTAATTTATTCAAATCTTCTGGGTGGTGCGTCGTCGGTGAAAACCCATTCTGTTCAGCATGCGTAACCCACTTACCACAGCAACCGCAGGTCGGGCTTTTATAAACATCGATAGAGATGCCAGCGCCAGCTGGCCCAGCGACATCTTGCTGGGCCTGGGCAGCCTGCTGGCCGCTTTGTTCAGATGCCCCCAACTCGCTGGATCCATCTGAACAGGCAGTCATCGACACTAGCGATAACAGAGATACCGACACTGTCAGTGGTAACCACGCCAGCGATAACAACCTGCGTAAACCCAATCTAACGCTCATTCGAGCCTCCCTAAGCATATTAACCTGCCGGGTAAAATACCCATATCTCGCCCATGTAGCCAGCTGGTTTGTGTAAGTCTTGCCTGCGAGTACTGAGAAACCCAGCCTGGAAACTCAGTCCGGACAAATCTGACGCTGACACACAATGGCCAACCAGGGTTGTTGATGCAGTGGCTTGCCCGCAGGGCGGTAATAGTGATTGAGGATACTAAACCCCGCCTGCTCAAGACACCATTTGCTCTGCTCAAACTCCATGTAATGACCGTAGCGCTCACCTTGCCAGCCTTCGGCGTCACCTCGCGGATTGGACATAAATAACACACCGTCAACGCGCAACGCACGATGACACAAGCTTAAAACCCGGACCAGTTCCTCGCCAGGAACGTGGAATAACGAAGCATTGGCAAAAATCCCATCGTAATGGTCTGCCCCCAAATCCAGGCGTAGGAACTGCTGATGTAATACTGGACAGCCGCTATACTGCCGCGCCATTTCGCAAAAGGCCCGGCTCCCATCCAACCCCGTTGGCCGATGACCGAGCTGTTTAAAGGTCAGTAAATCGCGTCCCGGCCCGCAGCCAAAATCGAGAATATCCAGGGCCTTACCGCTGGGCAAAGCCTGCAAAAAGGCGTCTATATTCTGGCTAACGTCATGGTATCGCGTACCCTGCCAAAAAGACTCCGCGTTTGCTTCATAGTGCCCGAGAGTGACGCGCTCAATTTTATCGAGCATGGTCTGGGATTGTTTGATTGCTACTGCACCTCTTATTCAGTTGAGTTCGTTTCGATTCAATTCAGTTCGATTCACTTCAATTAACTTCAATTCAGCGACTGAACACAGCCGCCTAAACACAGCCGCCTAAATACCCTGTCCGCCACCATTGAGCAGGGGCTACCGACCAGGCAGTGACCAGGCCCTGCACCTGTCCGCTGCATCTACGCCCGATGTCAGTTGGGTTGGCTCCCCATGGGCTGCAACCCTCGACAGACCGCTTCCTGGAATGGCGCAAGCGCCAAAAGTTCGAGTTTTCTGGCATGATAAGGTTCGGCAAACCCACAGGAGAAGCCTGGCAGCATTGAACCACAACGTATCGAAAGTTCAACTTCAATATGATCTACAAAAATAATGCCGCCTAAAACAGCTGTATCTTGCGGCTTCGTTGTGTATGCAAAACAATATGAATATGGCATACCGGACGTTTGATGAACGGCCAACTTGCCCGCACCCATGGTGTTATCGCAGCCCTGCCCTAGAATTATGTCGGCGGCGTCCATGGCAATCACTAACCTCAAAGAGGCCGTACCATGAATATTTCGCTCATCATTATTCTCGTCATTGTCGTTGCTGTCGTGCTTTATATAATCTCTATATACAACAGGTTGGTGGCGTTAAAGAACCGCTACGAAAATGCCTTTGCACAGATTGAAGTACAGCTAAAACGACGCTATGACCTCATTCCTAACCTTATCGAAACCGCCAGGGGTTATCTCAAACACGAGCGCGAAACACTGGAAGCGGTGATCTCTGCACGCAATTCAGCGGCCCAGGGCTTAGCCGCTGCGGCCGCGAATCCGGGTAATGCGGAAGCGATTAAATCCCTGACAAGTGCCGAAGGCCAGTTGTCCGGTGCCATGGGTAAATTGAACGTGGTTATGGAGGCCTACCCAGATTTGAAGGCCAACCAGAACATGATGCAGCTTAGTGAAGAATTAATTACCACAGAAAACAAAGTGGGCTTTGCGCGGCAGGCCTTTAACGATCAGGTTATGGCCTATAACACCTATAAGCAAAGCTTTCCCCCGGTCTTCTTTGCAACCAGTTTTGGCCATCGCGCCGATGCGACATTGCTGGAATTTGAAGATAGCGCAGCAATTCAGGTCGC